>JAJTIA010000050.1 GCA_021299995.1 Candidatus Jidaibacter sp.
AGTGGTCTCCCCATATTCAGACAAGGTTTCACGTGCCTCGCCTTACTCGTATCTGTTAGCGTTTTCTACTCATACAGGGCTATCACCTACTATGGCTGACCTTTCCAGATCATTCTGATTCTTACACTAAAAGCATTGGCCTGGTCCGCGTTCGCTCGTCACTACTAGCGGAGTCTCGGTTGATGTCCTTTCCTCCGGGTACTTAGATATTTCAGTTCTCCGGGTTTGCCTCTTTAAGCTATGTATTCACTTAAAGATACCTCAAATGAGGTGGGTTTTCCCATTCAGAAATCTGCGGGTCAAAGGTTATTGGCACCTCGCCGCAGCTTATCGCAGTCTATCACGTCTTTCATCGCCTCTTATCGCCTAGGCATTCACCAAATGCTCTTTTTATTTTTATAGCTGACAAAATGATGTCGTTTACAGAACTAAGTTCACATAAACTTCAACTCTCAGTTTGCACTTTGAATTTTTAATTTAAAAAATTTAAAAGAATATTTTTGCTTTTTCACTTACAATTTCAAAAGAACTTAACTATTTCTAGTTACGTTTGTTACGCTAACTTTTTGTTTTCTTTTCATTCACTCTCAGTTGCGTGGAGGTATTTATACTCAAATAAAGCCAACACGTCAACACCTAATTTCAACTTTTTTCAATCGAGACTAAAAATAATTCAAAACGTCAGATCTCTTATATTAACAACTCATAAACTTTTTGCAAGCATTTCAGTGTCTTAAGCCTAACAAATCTACGCGGACTTTTTTGAAAATTTTTATCTCTGTGCCATAAAACGGTATTTAATGTTAGGATATTTGTTATAATAACTTACCTTCCACAAGCAATATTTCTCACTAAAACACGATGAAAAAACACCTTAGATATATATTGTTTCTCCTGTTAATAATTGCACTATCAATGATTATCAGTTCCTCGCCCTCTTTGGAATGGGATGAAGACATATATATATTAGAAACTAAATCAGGCTCTTATACATTTAAACTCAGAGTTGCGGATACATTATATAAACAATCTCTAGGATTAATGCACATAAAAACAATGCCTATAGATTGCGGTATGATATTTATAAATCCAACACCTATGATCTCAAAGTTCTGGATGAAGAATACATATATACCACTTGATATTGTATTCTTAGATGAGGCATACAAAACTATATATATACATAAAGATGCAAAGCCCCATGATGAATCACACATATCATCCCTAATTCCTACAAAATATATAATCGAAGTAAACTCTGGAACTGTAGACGCAACAGGCCTTACTATAGGTTCAAGATTTGCGCCTCATAACTAAAGTATAGCTTCTATCATCAGACTCTATACTAGCGCCGCCCCCTATTAATATAGGCTTGTTTTGCCCCTTGTGACCAAATTCATTAGAAAAAAACACTGGTACATTATATGATTCCAATAGCTTTGCGAACTTCTTTATAACTTGATATACTCTAGGCTCCTCAAGCTTATTATCCGTCAATCGTCCGAATACAACTGCGTCAGCATTCTTGATATATCCAGAATTATAAAGGTGATAAATCATCCTATCTATTCTATACCATGGTTCATCGAAATCCTCGACGAACAGAGTACATCCTTTAGAATCTATGTGATATGAAGTAGAAATGGTATTTTGCATCATACACAAATTACCGCCAAGCACCTTTGAATTCGATACATTCACCTCAACACCGTTTAAAAGCTCGAGATTTTTCAATACAAACTCGTCTCTAGTATGAAGCAAAAATTCAGTAATCGCATCTATATCTGACTGATCTTGTTCTGTAATAGACTTGAAATTATCGCAATGGATACTCTGCCAGCCTAGATTTTTATGAATAAAATAATGCAAATATGTAATATCGCTAAACCCTAGCAAATACTTTGGCTTAGCATCTTTCAAAAGATGGTATGCAGAATCTAAATATTCCATAAGTTGCACAGAACCATATCCACCCCTTACAGCCCATATAGCATCATAATCGCCAAGCATTGCCCCAATAACCTCCTCCGCTCTATCAGCAATCGAACCCCAGAACGGGTTATATTTTTTAGAGATAGTTCGTGGCGAATAGTCGATTTTGAATCCGCAATTCATCATTTTATCAAGTGATGCCAATACCCCTTTATCACTTTCAGGAACATACGACGGTGTGATGACTTTTATTTTAAAGCTCTTTGACATGAGTATTCATTATAAATGCATTAGATTGATGATTTATAGCGGGCTTCTTTTTTGTAAAGTTCAAGAAAATCCCAAAACATATAGCAAACGATATCACTGACGAACCACCATAGCTCACAAAGGGCAACGTCATGCCCTTAGTTGGGAAGATATGCAATGTCACCCCTATATTAAAAACAGTCTGTAAGGCAAAAAGTATGATGATACCAGCGCATACATATATCTTAAACAAGTTTTGTTCCTTATATAACAAGTATAGACCTCTCAATATCAAGGATAAGAAAACTAGCATCATAACAGCAGTCATTATGGATCCAAACTCTTCTCCAGCTACAGCAAAAATAAAATCTGTATGAGAATCAGGCAAATGTGTCTTCACTGTACCTTCACCAGGACCCTTACCAAAGAAACCACCATTCACATAAGATTCTATCGACTTTTCAACCTGATAATTCTCATTTCCATCTGGGTTAAGAAATGTATCTACCCTCTTTGCAACGTGCGGCAGAGTAAAATAGGCAGTGACGCAAGCTATAGTACCAACAAGCCCCACTATTACGATCCACCAAATAGATAGCCCTGCAAGAAAAAACTGACCTGCAAGCACTGTAGTATAGGTAATTACCATACCAAAGTCTGGCTGTAATATAAGCAAACCACATACAATCGCGTGTATTATTACACATATCGTAAAGGCAGGGAACGCCTCCTTGGAAAATTTTTCTGAGAGTACTAGCCCTATCAGGAATATGTATAATGGCTTCAATATCTCAGAAGGCTGTATAGATACACCAGCTATAGATAGCCATCTGCGGGCGCCTTTCACCTCATCTCCCTTGAACAACACTATACACATCAAAGCAATACATACTAAAAACCCCAGCAATACAAGACGCTTCAGATTTTTTTCACTAAGTGCTGCAGTAGTAATCATTATAATAAGAGCTAGTACCAGGAAAACAAACTGCCTGTGTACAAAATAAAACGAGTTGAGCTTGAGCTTTTCTGCAACAGGTGGGCTTGCGGTTGTGATAAGCAACGCACCTATCATCACGATACCTAAAATCAGTGCAAGAGAGATACTGTCTAATGTCCACCACCATCTTCTTACGCTACTACTCCCTCTTTTTCTTAACCCAATCACTTTGCGAATATCTCCTGAACCAATCTTTTAAACTCATCACCTCTATGCTCAAAACTTTTAAATTGATCAAAAGAAGCACAAGCCGGCGATAATAGTACTACTCCAGATGCAGCTGGATCCTGCTTTATTGATTGTAATGCAGCATCAAGCGTGCCAACTCTCTGAAAATCTAAGTAAAAAGATTCAAGATCATATGCAAAATTATCTTGTGACTCACCTATTAGTAGCACTTTCTTTGCATTTTTTTTAATGAGATGAAGTATAGACTTGATACCTTCAGGCTTCTGCTTACCGCCTAATATCAAGTATACATTTTCAAAACAAAGTAAGGCCTTCTCTGTAGAATCGGCATTTGTAGCCTTGCTATCATTAACAAATATTAAATCTTGGTACTCGTAAAACTGCTCCATTCTATGAGGCAACGATCTAAATGTCTTAATTCCAGATATGATATCTTCCGGCTTTACTCCCAAACTTAAACAAATACCATAAGCAGCAGCGATGTTTTCTTTATTGTGCTCCCCTCGCAAATTATCTAAGCCGTTTACATCAAACTTATTAGCACCGTTCTTCAATATTCCATCTATATTGCTGATATCAGAATCATCATGAATAGAAAACATCATCCGTTTAGCGTTTATATTATCTGCCACATGACGTGTTTCATTATAATCTTGAGATATCACTGCAACACCAGTAGTATCTAGCATTTTGAACAAATTAGCCTTTGCATTCACATAATTTTCCATTGTGAGATGCCTATCCAAATGGTCTGACGTAATATTGATTAGTGCTGCAAAGTCAAAACGTGCATGATGTGTAATATCTAACTGAAACGAAGATAGCTCAATCACATAAATACCATCATCACCCAGTGGCTCTAGCCCTAACACAGAAAACCCTATATTACCGCCAACCTGTATATTATAACCAGCATTATGCAAGATGTGGCCTACAAGCGCTGTTGTAGTAGACTTACCGTTAGTTCCAGTAATACCTACATATCTCGCATTGGGGCAAGCTTTATATAAAACGTCAATATCACTAATAATTTCTATATCATGCTCCCTTGCAAGCTTTACAACTTCATGAGTATTATCTCCAATAATAGGAATTCCTGGGCTCATCACTATATAGTCTACCGAATCCCAATCAATTTCAGCTATAGGAACATTTTTCACATCTGGAATCTGCGTGATTACAGACTTTACCTGATCGTACGAATCATCTAGTATCCACACATTGGATTTCCCAGAAACCAAGCTTCTTGCAGCGCCTATGCCACTTCTACCTAATCCAACAACAACAATATTTTTACCAGAAAAAAACTCAGCTACTATCATATTCTATCTCAACTTCAATGTTGCAAGGCCTATCAATGCAAAGATCACAGCCAATATCCAAAAGCGCATAACAACTTTTGTTTCACTCCAACCAATTTTTTCAAAATGATGATGTAATGGAGCCATTTTGAAAACTCTCTTACCCCTAGTTTTGAACGATACAACTTGAATAATAACAGATAACGCCTCTATTACAAACAATCCACCGATGATCGCGAGGACAATTTCATGCTTTATAATCACACTTACAACGCCTAAAAACCCACCTAACGCAAGGCTTCCTACGTCACCCATAAAGATCTGAGCAGGTGGCGCGTTGTACCATAAAAACCCAAGGCCAGCACCAATTAATGCCGCACATATCACGGTTATCTCACCAGTTCCAGATATATTTGTGATATGTAAGTAGTTTGCAAAAACAGCGTTACCCACCACATAACTTATCATCCCAAAACATGCAGTTGCTATCATAACCGGCCCTATTGCAAGCCCATCCAAGCCATCTGTTAAATTAACAGCATTTGATGCTCCTGTAATTACGATCATAGCAAACACAAAGTAGAACAACCCTAAATCAACCACAAATGATTTGAAAAACGGAAATGAAAGCGTAGTCGCATGCTCTTGTGGTGTTGCGTAATATATTATTAAAAGGGCTAAAATGCTTATTAAAAACTGCCATAGTAGCTTCACCCTGCCACTCACACCTTTGGAATTTTTAAACCTAATTTTCATATAGTCATCTATAAAGCCCAACACACCAAAACTGAACATCACTAATAATGCGGCAATCACAAAAGGATTGAACAAATCAACCCACAATAAAACAGATACAAGCACGCTGAATAATATCATCACACCACCCATTGTAGGCGTACCTTTCTTGGAAAAATGGGTCTCAGGTCCATCCTCTCTAATTGGCTGACCTTCATTTTGCAAGATTTTCAAACGCCTGATCAATGGCATACCTATCCAAAAACATGTGAGAAGCGATGTAATAACAGCCAAACCAGAGCGAAATGTGATGTATCTAAATACGTTCAAAGGACTAAAAACGTCAGAATACTGTATTAATAATGTGTATAACATTTTATATAACGATTTTTTGAAATAAATATGCTTGAAAAAAAGCTATTTTACAACTCATAAAAGATAGTGTAAGCCAATAAAATTACAAAATATTTCAAATGGCGAGGCCACGTGCATAAAGACTTAAGCCTAAACTACACAATGTTCTCGGGCAACACATCTAATCAACCAAAGCGGATCATGGTATTGCTGCATGGATATGGCTCAAATGGACACGATTTGATAACGCTTGCACCGGACTTTGCAGAAGCGCTTGACGATACTCTCTTTATCTCACCTCATGCACCATTTGCTTTTGAAGGTGGCATACCAGGTGCGTATCAGTGGTACAGCTTAACACGAAGAGATACAGAGTTTTTGCTGGGTGGTTATGCAAATGCTAAACCAAAACTCGAGCAATTTTTGAACGAAGTAAGCGAGAAATTCCAAATACCATTTGAGCAAATCGTATTAGCAGGTTTTTCACAAGGTGGTATGATGTCTATGCATTACGGCTTAACATCTGAAAAAAAATTTGCAGCAGTAATGTCATTTTCTGGATACATTCTAGATTGCGACTACCCTTCACACATAAGCAAGCCCAAAATGTTTGTATCTCATGGAGATTTCGATATGGTTGTACCATTTACAGCCCATCAGTTCACCGTTAAAAAACTACAAGAATTAGGAGTAGATGTAACAGAAACCGTATCTCAAGGCTTAGGCCACGGCATCGATTATACATGCATAAATGCTGCAAACAGATTTCTCAAAACTATACTATAGTAAGTATATTTGAGATATTGCATTAAGAGTGCATTATAATACCTAAAATACAAAACAAAAACTACTTGCAAGAAATACATTATTGCAGATATAATGGCATTGGTTAGTTGGGGGCAAGTACTTCGCCCATCCCGGTCAGATTCGAAAGGAAGCAGCCATGGTGATAGTGTCTTGGGTTCCAACTAACCTCTAGTGTTTGCCATATTTTCTGCGCATCTAAAAACTTAGAAAGGAATCTAGTATCAACTTTGCGGCTAGCTTATCGTCCAGCTCATTCCTCTTTTTACGCTTCAACCCCGTAGCTTTAAGCATGTCATCAGCAATCTGAGATGTATAGCTCTCATCCTCATAGTAAACTGGTATACTAAGCTTTAGAGACTCTACATATGCCATTATATGCTTTGCGCCATCTGTCATATTACCAAGCACAAGAGGCACGCCAACAACAATGCCAGCTATTCTGTTTTCTTCTATCACAGATGATATTATCTCTCTATCGTGCCCTGCGCCTTTACGCTCTATAACAGAAAAAGGTGTGGTTATATTCATCTCAAGCTCTGCAAGAGCTAAACCTATTTTACGCCCACCTACATCCATACCCAAAAGTTTAAAACCACGCTTTTCTTTTACTATCTTTAAAAACTCTTGCTTCATTAACATTTACTACTGTCACATACCTTGACCTCGTTTTTCCTCTTTTCTAGGGCGAACTGCATTATCAGCATTGCCACCATCTTGCAATACTTGACCATGCCCTTTTACCTGCTTTAATACTTCTTGCGGCAATCCTTCAGGCCTTTGACCTGCTTCTGACCCTTGGCCTGCACCTTGAACTGGTGGTTGACCTGCACCTTGTACTGGCGGTTGGCCTGCACCTTGTGCAGCTGTTTGCTGTGGTACTTGCGCTGCCTGTTCTGCTGCCTGTTCTGCAACAAAAGCATTAGCCTCTGCTACAGAACCGAGGCCCTTCTCTTGTAATGCAGCAGTAAATTTAGGGTTAGATACTAAACCTGTATTTTGTATAGCTAATGCTGCCAGCTTTTCCTTATACTGATCTGGCGAAGCGTTATGTATTGCTTGCAATTTTTCAATCACCTTCTTAATTGCTTCGTCTTTTGTATTTTCAACCACTTTGCTAGCATGCTCATGAGCTAAATACTTAATACCTGGCTCTGGATTTCCAAAAGCCCATAGCTTTTTAGTATACCTTAGTGGGTCGCCAAATGCTTTATCAATAGCACTTTTATAGTCAGCAAAACTTTTCCCTGTAACAAGGCTCAATACACTTGCAAAGCCATAAGCTACACCTCTTGCTGTACCCATTGCGGCGTCTAGAGCCAATGCAGGCAGAGAAAATAACACATGCCCTGGCAATGTTTTTCCAAACTTTGTACCCATGCTTACTATTGCAGTTGTGCCTGTAATCAAAGCGAATATTAAAAGCCCGGTTGCGAATCCACCAGGTATAAACATCATAGCTATCAGTAGTACAGTTGAAACCGTTGCGGCTGCTTTGATAGGGTTTTCTTTAATTTTATTGTTAATACGATCATCTAAATTCATAATGCCAGCAACACGATTTTCAAAGAATCCTCTGATCCAATTTGCTGCACCATTATCTGGGTCATGTTGATTCAATTCATGCTGTAACGCACCTTGAATTTTCCTATCAAAAGCATTCTGATCTGTATTGCGGCTTTCAAACAATTCATTAACTGCTTTACGATTGTCTTCATTCTGTCTCACATAATCAGCCAAGCCGCCTACATCTCTATACCCATAATATGCCTGCTCTACCAATTCAGATGCAGCCTTTGGTAGATTTTCTTTTTCATTATCTTTCACATTATGACGATCAATGATAGATCTTAAGGCTTTTTGCTTATTCTCATCTAAGCTCTCGTACTTTAAGCTAGAGCCTGCAGCCATCAAAATAGCATTTCCTAGTAATGCATAATCTGCGTCCTCATCTGCCTCATTTCGATCTATAGCGTTGTCATAAGCTTTTACAGCTTCATCTAATGCTTTCTGCGCTTGATCATCCACAACTGGAGGAATATTTAAAGGCGCAGGCGCATCTCCCAGCACCTCTTCTTTTTTGTCAGGGTTTACTACAGCAATTTCTTCTTTTGGCGCTTGTGCTTCCTGTACCTGATCCACTAACTGTTTCTGTATTTGTGCTGCAGCTGCAGTTAATGAATTAAGAGCCTCTGCTGCTTCTAGAGCTTGTTGTGCAGCATCGACTGCATTTACTTCCAATTGCTTAGCAACCTCTGCAACTTTATTAGCTGCAGTTGCTGCTGCTTCAGCTTCTGCTGCTGCCTTATCTGCTGCTGCTTTTGCTTCTTCTACCTTTTGGCTTGCCTCAATTGCTGCTTCGTGAGCTTGTTTTAAATTATCGTTTGCTGTTGTTGCTGCTGCTTGTGCTTTTTCAAAAGCTGTAGCTGCTGTAGAAGCTAACTCTACTGCATGTAAAGCTTTGGTATAACTCGTACTTTGCACTTCCTTTATCTTTTCTAGGGCTTCACTTGCTTGCTTAATTGCAGGGTTTTCTGCTACCTTAACTTCCTCTTCATCAGCGCCTAAATCTTCAGATGTTGTGTCTTGAGGTAATGTGTATCTCTTTTGATTTCTATTAAATTGCCTCTCAATAGCCTCGTAATTATTAACATTCACATCTGATGCTAATGATTCAAGTGTCTGGAAATATTCAGAGCACGTATTTTCTTCCATTTGCAGCTCATTAAACTCAGCTTTATTTATAGCTAGGATTTGTTGCAGCTCGTCTCCTTCTTTCGAGTGTTCATTAAAAGATTTTTGTGCTTCTTCCAATTGTTTTTGCGCATTTTCTCTCTCTTGTTTTTGGACTTCTTGATCTTTTTCCTCTGCACCTTCTTTAGGTTTTAGCTTTTCGTACTCTGCTTTAGCATTTTCCAGAGCGCTGTTTAAACCTTCTGTCTTAGAAGCATGCTGTTGAATCTTGCCTTGCAATTGTTCAATTTTATTATTATATTTTTCAATCTTAGATTTGTTTTCTATTATATCTATTGCAATCGTAGTACGCTCTGCTTCAATCTTTTGCTTGATTGCTTCTACTTTCTTCTGCTCAGACTTTCTTATCTTTTCAAGCTCTGCTGTTGCATTTTTCTGCGCATCGATTGCCGTCTTTGCCTCAGCTTCTGCCTGTGCTGCTTCTGCTGCTGCCCTTGCTTGAGCTTCTGCTGCTGCCTCTGCCTCTGCTGCTTTTGCCTGTGCTGCTGCCTTTGCCTCAGCTTCTGCCTGTGCTGCTTCTGCTGCTGCCTTTGCTTGAGCTTCTGCTGCTGCCTTTGCCTCTGCTGCTTTTGCCTGTGCTGCTGCCTTTGCCTCTGCTGCTGCCTTTGCCTCAGCTTCTGCCTGTACTGCTTCTGCTGCTGCCCTTGCTTGAGCTTCTGCTGCTGCCTTTGCCTCTGCTGCTTTTGCCTGTGCTGCTGCCTGTGCTGCTTCTGCTGCTGCCTTTGCTTGAGCTTCTGCTGCCGCCTTTGCCTGCTCTGATGCTTTTGCCTCTTCTGCTGCCTTAGCCTGGACAGATGGGTCTACTTTAGGACTTTGCACATTAGTGCGTTGATTTGGTTCAGCTACTTGCCCCACTGTAACATCTAAATTTAAAACACCTGGTACATTTATTGGTTGAGTACCTTGCACATTAGTGCCTTGATTTGCTTGAGCTTCTTGGGACGCTTGAACGCCAGTCCCATTTTGTCCTCGTGCTACTTGCACTGCTTGCAAAGCCTGATCACCTTGGGCATTTTCCCCTTGTGGTGCTTTAGACTCTTGATTCACAACTACTGCACCTATAATTTGTTGAGCACCCTGACCATTTTGCTGATTTTGAGGAGGGATTACTCTCGCCTGATCACTACTGGAACCTGAGGTATTATTATTTGTTGTTGTACTACCGCCACTCGATGTATTATCACCACCTGAGCTAGTCTTAGTTGTTGTTGTATCTGTAGCACCCTCACTTGAGGTTGTAGTTGTTGTATCTGTACTTCCATCACCTGTTTTGCTGCCACTCCCGTCGCTATTTGAGCTATTATCAGTGTTGCTGCCACTCGCGTCGCTATTTGTGTTATCATCAGTTTTGTTGACACTCGAGTTATTGCTTGATGCAGATATTGTATCTTCTTTACTACCTAGTGTGCCCTCAACAATGTTGTCACTTTGTGCATTAATTTTCTGTTTCAGTTCTTCCGTTGAAATATCTTGTGGCAATTTAATAGTGCTGATATCTATTTGACGTTCACTTTGTGGTTGGGTGAGATCGAATGATTGGTCATTTAAAAAATAATCCTTTAGGTCATATATTATCTTGATTTTCTGCAAATAAACCTCTGCATTCTCCCCAGTAGCAGCGGTATCAAAAGCATGTTGAAATGCATAATCAAACTGCACCTTACTTTTCTCATCCAATGGTTTAGCCGAACCCTCTATAAAATTCTTTACTTTCTCAAAAAATATTTTGGCATTAGTTTGATCTTTTAGATTGGTACATATTTCTGAAACTCTTTCATTCATTGGTCTGTCTTGCATAAATCACCTATATTTTGCATATTCTATAGTAACATGATATTAGAAAACTATTAACAATTTATTAATACACTCCACATATTCTGGATAAGACCATTACCAAAGAAGAAATGCAATAAAAGTAGCAGAGCTTCATCGTTGCATTGAGCTCTCTAAAATAATATGTATATAATCGTTTTTCCCAGCTTATCTCAGCTTTAACGTCTCAACCGCAGTGGCCACAACCACTGCAATAATCTTTCTTTCTATACATGTAATTTTCATACGGACTCTAGCTGATTTAATTATAAAATAGCACCACAATCGTCATTCCCCGTGAATACAACACGGATGGGGGAATTTAGAGAAGGGTATATATACCGGCTTTCCATTTACACGGGGATGACAAAGATGCGATGGATTCTACACCTACGATCTCCTAAAGAAATTCTAAGATAATCTCTTTTTCTCTTAATGGCCTATACTTGAGCGCAAAACTTGTATCCTGCCTTAGTGTTATATCTGGTATGATTAGATAAGAGAGAGGGAAAGTGTAAGATTGGGAGTAGAGTACATAAAAATGCGAGGGAAGAATGGAAGTTAAGTTGCACAAGTTAGGGCGGACACCGTCAGCAATCAGAGTGGAAATAAAAAGAAGTCAGTTGAGTTATAAAGAACTATCAAAGAAATATAATTTAAGCATTGATACGATATATAAATGGAAGAAGAAATCGGACGTATAGAACAAATCGCATGGTAGGCATAATACTCACTCATCATTAAGTGCAACAGAAGAGGAAATAGTAGTAGAGCTTAGAACAAAGCTTGGTCTGTCTATCGACGATATTACAGAGGTTATGCAGCGATGTATAAATCACAGTTTAAGCAGAAGCTCTATATATAGGAGTATGAAGCGATGTGGCGTAGCGCACCCAAATAGATAGCGAAGGTACGACACATCGTTTTGAGGAAGTAAATATTCCTGTGTATATCCATATGGATGTAAAGTACTTTACCAAGTTAGAAGATAAGCCGTAATATCTTTATGTAGCAATTGATAGGCTAACGAGATATGTATACGCGGAAATTATGTATGATCTTGAACCTAATACGGCTGGAGGTTTTACGGAGAGATTTTGAAAGTTTTTTCCATATAAAGTTCATAAAATAATAACAGATAATGGATTTGAGTGGAGTGACAGGTGTGCTGGCTCAGTCAAATAGAAAGCTACTGGAAACCACACGGTTGATATAGTTTGTAAATCCTATGAGGTTGTACACAAACTAAGAAGAATAGGCAGAGCCCAGACAAATGGGATGGTAGAAAGGTTTAATAGACGGGTTAACGAAGTGATTGCTAGAAAGGCAAAAATATCAGCCAATAGCG
>JAJTIA010000006.1 GCA_021299995.1 Candidatus Jidaibacter sp.
GCAATAATTAACATAAGAGCTATAAAAAGAACTGCTGTAATATATAATACAACACCTCGAATAATAGCTAAAATCAGGATGTATATGCATAGATATATAAAAACTATGTATAAAAAATAATAATAATTATATAGCAGTAAAGCGGCGATTTTACAGTGTATATTAGGGTTCTTTATCACGTTTATAATAGAATCAAAAACGGATAATGGACTGGATGTATCAGTTAAAATAAAGTGCAGAAATCCATAATCGTTTGAATAACCAAATGTCGCCTTTGTTACAATAGCACCTATGCTTGCTGCGCCCTCTGTGAATAACGAAAACAAGTATTTATTAAAAAAATCCCAACTTGTATCTGAGATCAATATAGTTATAAGTGCAATTTTAAATATTCTAACTAACAATTCACCTTGATTTATGTTGAGCATACCCATCATAAACAACAGACCTGTCATAGATACGTATAATACCAATAATGCCTTGACTGCTGTTATAAATCCAAAATCAGATGTGATAGCAATGTACATTTTTTGGGCTACATTCATCATAATCTTAGTAAATGATTCTATCACTGTTTCTATAAACCCTTTTTCTGATATAACGCCACTGACAACATTTATTTCATACCCTCCAGTATTATCCTGATAGTACCTATCTAAAATCTTAAAATACAATGAGCCTTTAGCTACAACATCTTGACCAGCAGCATCTTTGTCCCCGATACATACTGTACCCCCTGCATCACTCCCATCACATTGTTGTGTAAAATTTAATTCAAAATACTTGCCATCTGAATCTTCTTGAAGCGGCCACATTCTAAATGTTCTAAAGTATTTATTTGGTAAAGCACGTGCATATGCAGGGTCATTTGGATCATATCTCTTGCCATTCACATCCAACGCTACCAATCCATATAAACCAATTCCATTTTCTAATTTGCATGGTACGTTGCTACCATCTGGCTTCATATCCACAATAAGTCCACCAGATAAACATACAGCGTCAGCAGCTTTTGATGGATCACATGGTCTTAAATCGCATTGATTTTTCATATTTTCAACATCACCACCCCATGGACCCCATTGACCTGCAATATAAACCTTAAGCTTTCCATCGCCATAAGCACTACTGCTACTTTGCGATGTGCCTGTAGTAGAAAGATATGTTGGTACCCAAGATGCTATCTGATCTCTATAAGGCTTAGATTGTACTAGTCTAGATGCACCCGAATTCCCCTCATCTGGATTTGCCTTGATAAGAAATGCGCCTCCTAAACCAAAATCATATGCTGCAATACACCGCTCCGGCATAGCATATGCATTACTAATAAAGCTGAATAGTATAAGAAAGGATATTTGTAGAATTTTTAAAATCATGCGCACACTTCCTTACCTATTCCTTCGATCCATTCCAAAGCGGTTTCTCATCCTAATTCCAGCATCAGATGATTCTTTATCTGGAAGTATAACTCCGATTATTTTAGAAGGATATGATCTAATCTCAGCGATAGCATTGCTGGCGCCTTCAGACAAATTGATCCCCATAAACGCACCAGTGATCAGTTGATGCGCCAATCTAGATCCAAAATCTACAAAAACATACATGGCCTGAGATATAATCATCAAATTAAATACAGATGCAATTTGGTGCATAGGCATACCTATTGTTGCTTCTGGAGTGTGCATGTTTAAAAGTGAAGTGTACCCAGGTATTAAGCATACAGAGTCTATTCCTGGAATTGTAAACGATAACCAGCATATTTTGCAGGCTGTAAAACCTAGAGTAGTTCTGATAGACATCTCTAACAAGATGTTTAAAACGAATATAAATACAAATACAATAAATGGTTGGAATGCAAAAGTTAATAAATGTTTTATCCACGAATCAAACATCTGTTTTGTAAATTGAAATAATACAAAACTTATAAAGATAGGCGCGAGCATTAACAATACTGCCATACCTATTAATGAGATTAAATAGATCAATACAGCTTTTACTATCGCCATAGCGTAGATTACAATAGAAAATAGTATCAATGATGCTAATAAAAAGCCTAATGGACCTGCAAATACCAATGCAACAATCTTAAGCCATGTTTGAGTTGAAAATATCATTTTGAATGGTCTACTAAATGTCTCAAAAATTTTTATTGGATCTTTAGCAAGAGCATCTATTTGTGCAGGTGATGAATCAGGCGGAGCTGTTACACGTGCAATTAACTCAATAGAACCATCTGTGAATAGTTTGAAAAAGTTAGTATTAAAAAATTCCCAGCTATTAGGCGAAATAAGCGCTATAACAATTGCTATTTTCATCACACGTCCAATAGCTTCTTTTTGTGTAAATTGAGCTATACCTACCATAAAGCTTAAACCAGTCCACGTGAGATACAAAACCAATAAAGTTCTCACCGTCAACATCATTCCAGAATCTGCAACCATTTTGTTGAACAAATACTGCACTGTACCAGGTTTATCTGTATCATTACCAAATAAGTAACTTCTGATCATTCTAACTATTTTTGTTATAGCATCATCAAAAGAACCAGGAGGAAATTTCTGTTGTATTTCGACATAGTACTGCCCATCTCTATATCCAGCAGTATAGTATTTTTGCACCTGTTTGATGCTGCTCAAACATACCGGATCATTAGCAGAACAAAAAGGCTGCGCACTATAATCAAATGGTAATGGGTTTATCCGTAAATACATGACTCCTTCATATGGTATGTTAAGTGGCACATTGTTTTGTAGATTATCTTGTGTTACGTCGAACCAATCAGTAGGAGGTAAATATTTAGGACTTTTTGCATTAGATTTCGTATCTATTTGCGATATTCCATATTGAAGCCTCTCTCCAGAGCGGAATGGACAGCCTTTGCGTGATACAATCACCTGATACCCACCAACATGATTTTTCCATTTATTCATATCGCCAACATCAAAATGGGCTACTCCTAAGCGTGTAAACCGACTTGAAAAATCAGTAAGTCTTCCAGAAAACCGAGTATAACGGTCTTTTGCATATACATTAGCTGTACCGTTATTGATCACCATGCGATCTTTATCGAATGTTAAACCACCTGCGAACCTTGTTTGTTGCTCCCAAGCACCACCCTTTAATCCATAAAATTCAATCTGCCTATTATAGTTGTATACATTTTCAGGGTTTTCGGTAGGCCTTCCATCCTTATCCATTGTTAGCACTTTCATAGATTCCCCAGAAAGCTTGATGTAATTAGAAGATGAATATGGAGCAGAAAATGGAACAGATGGGTTTTTCACATAAAAATTCAAGTTCGCCTTATTATCTGAGCAGCTCATTCCAAAGGTTGATGGAGCGCATGTATATCGATATTGTCCACCATATGTAATGCTTAATAAATCACCATCTCTAACATCTACACCTGTATCTAATGGTTTATAATTTCGGGCATGATATGTGCCTCTTGAATTATCCAGAACAGCTGTGTTTACTTTAGACCAATCACCAGCTCTCATCGATTCAAATGCTGGGTCTATGATCTCGACGTTAGATCCACACATATAAACTTCACTTTGCAATCCAGAACTAGCTGAAGTCACTCTAATTCTTATATCATCTTTGGGCTTAACACCGGTAGATGTTTTATATGCTATATAGTCTGGGGACGATTCGGAAAGTCCAGAGCTTTGTGGACATATAATAGAGCTAGATACATTTTCTGCAGTTGTTCTATACGGTATACCAGATGAGTCCGGGTTTGGCTCTCGTATTTTTGCAGAATATATCTCACCAGATCTACATGCTATATTACATTTATGTATATGGTCATCATTGAGCTCAGATGTACCAAGCTTTCTAGAAAATGCCTTGCATTCATTGTGACACCGCTTATAGCATATATCACCGATAGGCCTAATAATCATCTGATCTTGATTATTATCACCAAAATCTGTGGCCTTGATACAGTCATCATATATCAACTGAGCATGCGAATGATATGGTGCGCACATAATAACAGCAACGCATATCAAACAAATTATTCTCAATTTATAATTTAGTACCAAAGTTTATTTGCTCCTATTGTTATTAAGTTCTATCTTTTTTCTCAGGATCCCCTCCGCCTGGTTTCTCACCGCCACCAAATAAAGCACTAATACCTGAGCTTGCAGCCCCAGCCGATGAGCTCATAGCGCCGCCAGCAATATTAGCAAGATTTATCTGACCTCGGGCCATTCCGCCAACATCCATTATGCTTAACAATGCTGCCATGAATTGTGATACTGTATCCATAAATAGATAGAACAGAAGAGCAAATAACATGATCTTCAGCACAGGCATCAATACTTCATTAGCTGTATCTTCGCTAAGCGTTGCATAAATCCCCGTAAAAGGAATAGATTTTTTGGTAACATAAGTATTAGATAATGCTCCATACGATAGATCACATGAATCGTTCGCATCTGCCATCATTGGTGCCATCAGAGTACAGTATATTGAATTTACACCTTCACATGCAGTTTTTAGATTTAACCCCTGCGCAACAGGACCATTTTGACTGTTTATGTTAGTCTGATCAATTTTTAGATCACCGTAATATATCGAGTCAAAGGTAGCTAACATCAGTGCTAGAAAAGCAAAGAGTAATGCGGGATATATCATATATCCAAATATCACCTTCATCCATTTATCGAATATGGCTTTAGTTGGCTCAAACAATGCAAAGCATACAAATATAGGTGCCAAGAATAGTAGAACTGTAACTATTATAATAGAAAGTATGTAGATATGCGTGTATCTAAATATCACAAGCAATAACATGAAGCAGTATATAAACGATACAAGAGCAAGCAATACGCCTATTCCGCTTACAAAGAATGCAACTGATACCATCCATATCATTGTAAGCCCGCCTGCAGTGTAATCACACGAGCCTGCATTTAAATAGTTGATCAACTTACAGTCTACAAGATCCCAAAATGTCAGTTTTACACCATCCCTGCTTCCTTCGGTTTTTATTGCGCCACTGCCTGGATACAAGTTTTCACCAAGTAAGTTTTTATTACCATATTTATATGTACATAAACCCAAGTAGTCACCAGCATTCTGTGCCTGCATAAACATATCTGCTAGTTCATCTGTCACACTTATTAACTGAGGATACAACCCTTCAACTTCACCATTTGGACCTGTTTTATAAAATGCATCTCCGAGCGCAAAATAAAATACAAGAGCAAATTTAAGCACCATCATTATTATCTCTGGGCGCTTTGGAGGTTCTGGAGATGTTATAACTTTAATACCAATTAACGTTACGTACAAAGTAAGAACAGCCAGTATAATCTGTTTGAGACGCTCCTGAACTTTTTGGAAAAACGGCTTTTCATTCCAAGTATCTTCTGGTTTACTGACAAAAATGCGTACAAGCATATCTTTTATGCAGCCTACCACAGTAGAAGTAAAGTGAAACTCACTTTGTAAAAATCTCTTAACAGATCTTCTGCTTATACCATCTTCATCAGTTTCGCTTAACGCAGCACCTAATGCATGCAAATCATCTCTAGGACCCACTAAATATGCACACCTAGTACCTTGCACGTAAGCGCGCAACATAGGGTCTATAGGGTCTTCATCACCTGGAGGAGCAACTGTTGTACAGCCTAAGCGTACAGGCAATATAGTTCTAAGCGAAGCTGTACAAATTTTAATTTTACCTGTTTCACTAAAGAATTTATAATATGCAAATGTTGCTATAGGATATACGTACTGCTCTTCACCAGGCGCAATAAGTGTAGGGCCGCTTCTATTATTGTCATCACAAATACCATAACCCCTCACATTTCTAAATATAAGACCACCAGCAGATTGAGCAACTACTTTACCAACTAACTTCTTCTCTTGAGCAATATCGCCATATCTCCGCATATTACCAATGCAATATTGTGATGCTGAACCCATATACCCGTATGTTCTACCGATAATTTTTTGATCTTCTATATTGCCTTCGCTTAGTTTTTTATCGCTAATAGGATCCCAGAATGGATCGCAATGATAATAGAATGGCACTTGCTCAGCATTTAGCATTTCATCAGCATTAGAATAACGCACCCTTCCGCAGTCTGCGTTTTTACCATTAGACGATTGCTGAACGTACTCGCATTTAGCTTTTTCCGCAAAAGCTAGCTTATTCATATATTCATGCGGAGCTAGAACGTATGAGTTGGTGCATGCATCCATCATTATTAGCACTTCAATGCCGGCAAATATCAAGCCAAATATTCCAGCACCTACCATTGTTGCAATACCTATACCTGCAAAATTCCCTATAGATGAAATAACCGCTGTTGCTGCACCACCATCTGGTATTTTATACCCATCTTGCGTAATAACAGATGGTATATATGTTTGGTTAAGCTCTTGTACGTTGGTAATAATTTTACCTGTAGATAAGCAGTCATCCCAAGGTATACCTAATGCCGCTGTATCCTGCTGCTGCTTAACCCAGTTTTCATACTGTAACAATGAGTTATTGTGCTCAACTTTCTCTTTTCCTGGGTCAGATGGAGGGCATGTAGGTGCAGCAATAGCTTCAATCGAGATGAAATTTATAGAAATAGCGCATATCAATGCAAGTAAAATATATCTTAAAGTGTTCATGCTTCCATCGTCTCCTGCACTCTTTTATTAAAGATAGGCATCCAAATACTTGGGTCATCTCCATATTGTTTGATCACTTCATCTAAAATTACAACAGTATTAGCTCTTCCTGACAAGATATTTATTACATCAGTCATACCAGAAAGATCAACTCTTGCTACAACTGAATCATTACCTTGCTTTAACAGAAAATATCTAGTACTCGGATCCGTTGTTTTAATTAGTCTAAATTCGCGCTCACTTAGCATAAAGACTTTGCGATACACGTCTGTTGCCTTTAAGTTAGGCAAAAATATTTGTGTAGCTGTCTGTTGTACCAGCGTATCACTTATCTCACTCTTCGTTGCATCTTCTACGCTTTGTGTAGCAAACACAACAAATGTGTTAAGCTTTCTCAAGACTTTTAGCCAGTCTCTAATACGTGGTGCAAATACTGGATTATCAATTAAAGCCCATGCTTCATCCAAAACTATCATGGTTGGAGTCCCATCAAGCGATATACTGATTCTATGGAATATATAAGAAAGAGCAGGATTTAAAGATGCATAATCTTTTAGTAATTCTGCCATCTCAAAACCAAATACGCTAGCTTTTGCAAAGTCTATTACATCTTGATCATTATCAAACACCTTAGCATGCGAGCCATTACCATACCACATTGCAAGCCTTCCAGCTAAAGTACCTGGGCCCCCAATACCTAAAAAGGGAGCGATATTAGATAGCTTCCTGTCGCGTTGCTCTAATTTATAATTACCACTCACAGCATTGCTAAGCGCTGCTACATCATCAGATGTAATAACTTCGCCATGCGTTGTGACCAGCAGCTTTAACCAATCTAGTAAAAATGTACGATTTTCACCAGTATCTGGAAGCTGCAAAGGGTTGAACCCACATGGCTTACTAGGGTCAATTATTGTATAATTACCACTCAATGCTTTGATAAAAATTTGCGCACCCCTGTCTTTATCAAAAAAGAACAATCTACATTTATATTTTTGAGCTTGCGCACATAAAAAATTCATCAGAACTGTTTTACCAGCACCTGTTGGGCCTATTATCATTGTGTGACCAACATCACGCACGTGAAAGTTAAAGTAAAAAGGAGTACCTGATGTTGTATCAAAAACCGTCACAGAATCGCCCCAATGATTATTTTTTGGCTGCCCAACAGGAAAATTATGCAACGAATTCATGGAAGCAAGGTTTTGTGTATTTATAGTTGATTGCCTAACTATAAAATCTTTATTACCTGGTAATTGCCCCCAAAAAGCAGGCTCCATGTTAACACGCTCTCTTACACCTATACCACCCATGTTTGTAACCTCTACAGCAGCGATAGATAGTATGCTCTCTAACTCTTTAATATTATTAGACATACACATTACAGTAAGATGGTGCTTGCCAAAACCAATTTCACCACTCATTGCCTTATCTAGCGCAATACCAATCTCGTATATCTGTGAAACAGCTTTATCTCCAGCCTGAATCATACGATTTTGCTGCAGTTGCATCTCACCGATTGCAACCTGCCTATTAATAAAGTCGAACGATTGCGTAATGACAAATTCAAAAGGCATATCCAAAAATTGATCTAACATGCCAGGCCAAGTTTTCGGGCCGTACTCCTTCATACTTATCATACCTGCATATTTCACAGACCCATCTTGCTTTTTCAACTCTATAGCTTTTGCACCAAAGTATAGTCTGTGAGAGACGAGTTGACTTGCAAGAGGCAATGGAGATAACATGCATTTGGTAGATTCACCACAATTTATAACTCTATATAAAAATTCTGCAATTTCAGAATAAGACCCATCTTTGGTTTGTACAACTTGTAGAATTTGTGCAGAATACTGCCTAAGCGAGTTCACAACCCTACCAGTAGCCTCCTCTAGAGCTTCGTAGCTTTCGTTCATTGCAATCTGCCATGCTTCATGATCTGCAGTTCTAATCACAGCTTTTACAACATCCTCTATACCAGAAAGTGCACCCGTAGAGCTTGGTGTTTTAATTACAGAAATATATAATTCATTAATGAACGCTTTTTTGTAACGATTTTTTTCCGCCCATTTTTGGTCCAAGTATGTAGCAAAACCATCTGGCATATCTAGGCTAACATAATCATCTGCATACAACTGCTCTTGGCGCCTCACAATGTGAAAATAAAGTTCTACACCTCCATCACTCATCCCTTTAAATAACAAATTACGAAGATCTTTTTTAATATCCAAATCTTCGTCATCAGCTGTTTCAAATGAAAAACCACTAATCTTCACTATCTGAATTAGGTCATTGCCATGCGTAAGCAAAGTCTTATCATTCCAATACCCTTTATAAGGTATAAATCCATTTGTTGGATACTCTAGCTGTGCAACATCCTCTCTTTCAGGACGCATCTTAGAGAATCTCAAACCTAGCTTTTTTGCAAATTCCTTCATCTTTTAATTTGGATCATAACTATTGGCACCATGATAGAATCTATTTCTAGATTTCATACACTTTGTAGCACGAATTCTAAACAACTCTATAAATAATGGCTCTTTTGCACACAAATAATAACCCAACATATGAATCGGGAACATTAACATCAAAAACCTAAAATCTGTAGCAATAATATAACCTATCATGCATACAAACCCATTGAATAGGGCAAAAAGATAGCTCACTCCAAATAGCATTGGAGGTCTTGTAAGACCCACAAATAGAGGGTCGGTAGTTACTTTGTTATCATCAGACATAATAAATTACCACTTTATGCTATACAAACACTATTATTCTAATTTCTTTATTACAATATAAAATTACGAATATAACTTTATATCATATACTTAGCCTAAAAAGGCAACAAACAAATAATTTGCACATCACACCAAACACATATATAATAGTACACTTCAGCATTAAATCACAAGAAAAATCATAGTGATGCAAGATACAAGCGTTAATCATTCGATATATGAGGTATTACAATCATTATCAATAAACACTAAGCACTTCAATGTAATGCAGTTCTTAGTTTCTAAAATATTAGATGGAATAAAAGCAGAGTGCATATCTGCTGTAATAGCAAATTCTTCGACAGATGGAGATCAAATACATTTACTAAATGCAAAAGCCTCAATCCTAAACACACCAGAAAAGGAACAAAACTTTATATCATCATTATCTAATGTAGAAGATCTTCAATTTTTAAACAGGATAAATATTTGGCTTACGAATGAAAAAAAATCTCTATTGAAGTCTAATTTTAAATCATTATGCCATTTAATTATTAATCAAGCCGATAAAAGCGCAGCAACAAAACAAAAATCTAAAGCAAAACACAATCAAAGCAATACAAAACGTGCTATATTACTAAAACACATAAACGAGCTCCATGACGAGCTAATATTAAAAAACATATGTATCAATATATTAGCGCCAGACTCGTCTTTAACTAATCTGCATATATTGTTGAGCGTAGATAATTTTTTCGAAGGATTTTCTAAGAGCGACTTTTATAGACTTACATTAACACAGTTTTATGATGCTATAAAATCTAATACAAAAGAAAGCTTCATAGATTCAGAGATACAAGATTCATGCCACTCTCTGTTCAAAAGTCATAAATATATTTTCTGCTCTTCTGTAATATCTTC
Organism: Candidatus Jidaibacter sp.; assembly: GCA_021299995.1. GTDB lineage: Bacteria > Pseudomonadota > Alphaproteobacteria > Rickettsiales > Midichloriaceae > JAJTIA01. The sequence continues at coordinate 10,278 of JAJTIA010000006.1, forward strand.
CACCCTATTTAGTGACTTAATTGCTGAACTATTTAGGACTGCTTCGAAAAATCAAACAAGCTTTTCATTATCTGATAGTATAAAATCTGCATTGCCTATATGCAAAGAGATGTTCCAAACCCATGAGCTCAAGGTTATAGAGGCATATAAAAACAAATTATCATCCGGACTGATAGCATGGTTTGGAGATAATTATAAAAAGCAAAATACATCTAATTACCTTATAAAGATGCTGAAAAACGCTTACTATAATATAAGTGGTGAAGAAATGCATAGCACTCAAACATCACTCTCTTCCTCATCATCAATTACTTTATCACACACTCCTATCTCATCTCAAGATATTTCATATAATAAGTCTCGATCACACTCTAGAACTACAAAATCTAGTGATTCAGATCAAAATCATAGTAATGAACATTCTCCTTTAGCAGAACTTAAAGCGCATAGAATGAAACGATCATCAGATGGATTAAGGTCCAGTAAAAGAAAAAGCTCTAGAAAATCATCTCTATCAAAGTCACCTAGCGTTCCCAACATCATATCACATAAAGAAAATTACAAAGCCAAAAATACCGATAACAATATGAGCTATAGTACTGTCTCATTATGCTCCAGCAATCCATCATCTAGACTATATCTAAACCTATCTAGTGTGCACCACTCATCGCCAAATATTAACACACATAGAGAATTAAGTTATAGCACATTAGCACTAGTGCACTCATGTATAGACGAAAAGTCTAGAGAAGATGAAAGCTGTCACAGCATTTAGCTGGTATAGCATGATTGCAATTATCAGCTAAATTCACAAAATCACTTACAATATTCGAATGTTTGATATATTCTAAAGAGCGTAATTATCTTTAATGAAGGCGTTGATTTCTTCCTAAATGAGACAATGTTTTCTATATATTTAAAAGAAAGTTGGAATGTAAAATGTCTTACAGCACTAATATCCTCTGGTTTAAGAGAGATTTACGAGTGAGCGATCATGCTCCGCTTGCAGCTGCCGCAAAGTCAGGGAAAGTGCTACCACTTTACATCATAGAACCAGAGCTATGGAAATTGCAGGATAGCTCACGCCGTCACTGGCATTTTATCCATGATTCACTTCTGGATTTGCAGGATGATCTGGCTGCACTTGACTTGCCACTTATTATTCGAATTGGTGAATCCATAAAAGTGCTGGAGCAATTCCGTCATGAGCTTGGCGTATTCACACTTTGGTCTCATGAAGAAACCGGTAATGGCTGGACATACAACCGTGATATTGCTGTTTTACAATGGTGCCAAGCAAATGGAATAATATGGAATGAGCTTCCATCCAACGGCATTGTTAGGCGCTTAAAAAGCAGAGATGGTTGGTCTAAATTACGCGATAGCAGGATGAATTCGCAAATCATTTACATGCCTCAGTCTATAGTTAGAGTTGATGGTATTGATACCCATATGCTGCCAGATAAAAGTCACGCGATGTTTGGAGATCTGAAAATTGGTGCTGTGCAGGATGGTGGGCGTAAAGAAGCTATGAAAACGCTTGAATCATTCCTAAAAGAGCGTGCTCGCAATTACATGCAAACTATATCAAAGCCTGGCATTTCCGCACGTAATTGCTCTCGCTTGAGTGCACATATTACATTTGGCACATTATCAGTGCGAGAAGTAGAACAGGCAACCAAAGCAAAGATCCAGTCACTAGCTAGAAACTCTGATCCTGAGGCGTCATTTTTTAGGCGAAATCTATATGCGTTTCGCTCACGCCTTGCATGGCATTGCCACTTTATTCAAAAGCTCGAACAGCAGCCTGAAATTGAATTCAAATGTATGCATCCAGCATTTGAGGGGATGCGAGAGCCATATTTCCGTGATGATTTTTTTGAAGCCTGGAAGACTGGTAATACAGGTTATCCACTGGTTGACGCATGTATGCGCTCTCTACATGAAAACGGCTGGATTACATTTCGCATGCGTGCCATGCTAGTATCGTTTGCTAGTTATCATCTATGGTTGGACTGGCGAAAAACCGCGCCCTTCCTAGCCCAGCTTTTCACTGATTATGAACCAGGGATTCACTACGCACAGTTCCAAATGCAATCTGGTGTTACTGGTATTAATGCGGTGAGGATGTATAACCCTATCAAGCAGTCACTTGACCACGACCCGCACGGCAAGTTTATACGACGTTATGTACCAGAGCTTAAGCATTTGCCTGATAGTTTTATCCACACACCTTGGCTAATGGACGTGCCACCATCCAATTATCCAACCCCAATTGTAGATCATGAAACTGCTATTAAACATGCACGCTCTGAAGTTTCAAAACGCTGGAAATCTGATGGCTTTAGAGAAGAATCAGGTGCTGTAAATCAAAAACTTGGTAGCCGTAACCGCACTACATCACGCAGAAAAAAAGTAAAGAAAAAAGAAATACAGCAATTAATTTTTGATATATAAAAATTAAAAAAGGAGAAATTTATGGCGCATTTTTTAGTGATTGCAGCAAGCAGCGGCATTGGACAGGCAACGGTATCACTCCTTAAGGAGTCTGGGCATAGTGTAGTGACAACTGCACGTGATACTAGTAAAATCATTCCAGATATTATACTTGATGCCACTGATTTTGACGCAGTCGATAGTGCTTTTAAACAAGCAGGTAACATTGATGGAGTGTTGAATTGCAGCGGTTCATTACTGCTTAAATCAGCACATATGACAACAAAAGAGCAATATCAGTCGGTAGTTGATGCCTCGCTTACAACAGCTTTTGCAACGGTTCGTGCAGCAGGTAAAAATATGAATCAAGGTGGCTCGGTGGTGCTTGTGTCCTCCGCTGCGGCAATGGAAGGTCTGGCTAACCATGAGGCGATTGCTGCTGCTAAAGCAGGTATTATAGGACTAACGCTATCAGCAGCGGCAACCTATGCTGCGCAAAATTTGCGTATCAATGCTGTTGCTCCTGGCCTCATTGAAACGTCACTTACAGTTAGCATAACAGGCAACGAAACTTCACGCAAATTCTCTGAGGCCATGCA
>JAJTIA010000083.1 GCA_021299995.1 Candidatus Jidaibacter sp.
AATGTTTGCAGCCTGTTTAACTCAGGTCGCGTCTGATGTTTATGCTCCCTCACTGCCTACTATCACAAAAGTATTTGCAACATCAGAATCCTACGATATATAAGAGATTTCAAATAATGAGTGTTCAAATGAGTGATGATGTTAAAATAACCTCTAAGAAACTTGTAACACTTGGTGTAATAATGTTTGCAGCCTGTTTAACTCAGGTCGCGTCTGATGTTTATGCTCCCTCACTGCCTACTATCACAAAAGTATTTGCAACATCAGAATCCTACGCGCAGTTCAGCATGGCAATTTACATGATCGCTGTTGCATTGTCTCAAATTGTGTATGGTCCTGTATCAGAGGGCGTAGGTAGAAGAAAGCCTTTGCTTTTTGGTATGGCATTGATGACCGTAGGGAGTGTTGTTTGTTCTATCGCAACTAGTATAGAGATTTTAATAGCTGGGCGGTTTCTCCAAGGCTTGGGGGCTGGGGGCTGTTCATGTCTGTGGCGCGCCATATATCGTGATGCATTTGATGTACATGAGATGGCGAAATATGGATCATATATAGTGATTTTTATTATGTTTATAATTCCAGCCGCACCAGCCCTAGGGGGTTATTTTGAGGAAAATATTAGCTGGCATGCAAATTTTGTGTTTATGACAGGATATTCAATAATTGCAATGCTTGCAGTTTACCTACTTTTACAGGAGACAAGTAAATATCATCATCCTGAGAGGCTCAAGCTACCCTACATGTTTAAAACGGCAAAGAAAGTATTGGTGCATCCAAGGTTTATAGGTATATCACTTGCTGTTTTTTTAACATATGGCGCAATGTTTTGTTTTATGGTAAAGGGTCCTATCCTTCTCATCGATAAATTGAACGTGACACCCCAAGAGTTTGGCGTTCTAAGTTTTATTTCATGTATTATTGGATATTCGCTAGGTGGGTTTGTAAATGCTAAGCTTGGTAGAAAAATTGGATATGTAACAATGCTCAGGATAGGGTGGTGTATCAGCATAGCTTCTGGGCTATATATGATGTTATGGTATTTATTATATGGTTTAGATTTATACAATATAGTAGCTTCTATCACCATATTTTATTTTGGTTCTACATTAATTTGGCCTAATGCAAATGCATTAGCATTTGAGCCTATGGCTAAAGTCGCAGGCTATGCAAGTACTGTATATAGCTCTCTGCAGGTTGGAGGTGCTGGCGTGATGGCTGCACTAATTTCTCAGTTGCCAACCACGCCTTTTGTTTTAGGTGTGTTTATAATGACAGCATCTTTACTTGCCTTGATTCTGTTTGAGTGTGTAAAAAATTCTGAAGGTGAAATAGAGTAATTACTCTTAAGGCCTACAAAGATATTTGGAATATTATCGGTTTTTATGTTAATGGTAGTAGTAATCAGAACACTACAAGATGGGAAATGACTCAAATTATTGTGATAGGTAACGAAAAAGGTGGTAGCGGTAAAACAACCACCTCAATGCATTTGGTGATCAGCTTGCTGAAACTTGGTTTTTCTGTAGGTACAATAGATACTGATTCAAGGCAGCAATCTTTTACTAGATATATTGAGAACCGTATAAAAACAAAAGGTCGTATTCCAGATTTATTAATTCCAGAACATGTATGCATAGAAAAAAAAGATTTGCCAACAGAGACAGAGCAAAAGGAATATGAAGCTCAATCTTTTCAAGCTGCATTAGACAAATTAGTGCATAATGATTTTATATTAATAGATACTCCTGGTAGTGATTCGTGGCTCAACAGGCTTGCGCATCAAAATGCTGATATAATTGTCACTCCAATCAATGATAGCTTTATAGATCTAGATTTAATAGGTGTAATTACGCCAGAGATGGAGGCAATTAAGCCAGGTGTTTATAGTGCAATGATCTGGGATCAAAAAATGAAACGTGCTGCTCAAAGTGGCAAGGAAATGAAGTGGATAGTGGTAAGAAATAGATTGTCTACACTAGATGCTATTAATAAGCGTAATGTCGAAATTGCCGTAGATAAGCTAGCCAAAAGGTTTGGATTCAGTGTATCTCCCGGATTTAGTGATCGTGTGATATTTAAAGAGTTATTCTTGCTAGGGTTGACCTTGCATGATGCAAAAGATTCAAACGAAGTGAAGATGAATCCTTCTGTCCTTGCGGCGCGTCAGGAGTTGAGATCTTTTGTGCTTTCTTTGAATATACCAGAAGTTAACAATAGAATTCTGAAGGATACAGGATAATAATGAAATTCATTACTCAACATCAAAATTCAAGTAGAACAGATCATGAGTACTTATTTACAAGCGAATCTGTTTCACCTGGTCATCCAGATAAGGTGTGCGACCAAATATCTGATGCTATATTAGATCTATTTTTATCACATGACCCAAGCGCAAAGGTTGCGGCTGAGACAATGGTGGTTCCAAATAATGTGATAGTTGGAGGTGAGATTACAAGCACATATTACGCATCACAAGAAGAGATAGGCAGCTTGGTGCGAAATATTATTAAGGATATTGGTTATAAAACGGAGCCTTTTAATTACGAATCTGTCAAAATAAACAACTTTATTTCTGAGCAATCTCCAGAGATCTTTCAAGCTGTCAGCCAAGAGGATCATAATCAAGGTGCTGGTGACCAAGGTATTATGTTTGGATATGCCTGTCGTGAAACACCAGTTTTGATGCCTGCTGCGATATATTATTCGCATCGGATCATTAACAATGTATTTGATGCAATACAAGATGGTTCTTTGCAGGGGTTAGGGCCAGATGCAAAAACTCAAGTGACGCTTAACTATAGTAAAGCCCAACCTTACTCAGCAGAGTCAATTGTGCTTTCTATTCAACATTCCGACTCATACTCACAAGATGATGTGAGACGTTTGGTATTGCCATATATAGAGAAATCTATGCCAGAAGGTTGGATGTGCGGATCAGATAAATTGCTTATAAACCCATCTGGTCGCTTTACAATAGGAGGGCCAGCTGCAGACACTGGGCTTACCGGTAGAAAGATTATAGTCGACACATATGGTGGTGCTGTACCTCATGGTGGTGGTGCTTTCTCTGGTAAAGATCCATCTAAAGTAGATAGATCAGCAGCATATGCGTGCAGATATTTAGCAAAGAACATAGTAGCTTCAGGCCTGGCAGAAAAATGTTTGATACAGATTTCGTATGCAATAGGTGTTGCACAGCCCTTATCTGTTTATCTCACGACTTATAAAACTGCAACTGTGCCAGAAGCTCAGATTATTAGAGCAGTATCAAAAAGTATGGATTTAACGCCTTATGGGATTCGTAAGCATTTGAAATTAGATAGACCTATATATAGGGTTACCGCAAATTATGGGCACTTTGGAAGGGATGCTAGAGAGAATGGTGAATTTTCTTGGGAGAAAACAGATCTTATTGATGAACTTTTACATCATGTAAAGTTGTAAAAATTTCATATGCTCAATAAAAAAGTGCTGACATCTAGAATTTTACGTGTTATAAATCTTACCGATTCCCCGGTAGCTCAGTGGTAGAGCAAGCGGCTGTTAACCGCTCGGTCGCTGGTTCGAGTCCGGCCCGGGGAGCCACTTCTTGTAGATAACATCTAAGCACTGCGTAGTTTGAAATAGTTATCTATTGCACAATCTCTTTTATTATAATAAAATTTTGCTTATTGAATAAATTCGAGCAATATAATGATAGATTTTTCCAAAAATTTTATAGAAGCAATCGAAAAAAATGATCATGAGTTGCTTGCAAAAATGATCGCTGATGGCGCTGATGTTAATATGAATATATATGGTTCATCCTCACCCCTTATCTACACAATTACTCACTCAAAACTTACGTCTGAGCAAAAAATATCTACAGTAAATAAGTTGCTAGAATTAGGGGCTTCAGTCAATAAAGGCTCTTCAGAAAGTTATTTTCGTTCTAGTTTTGAACTTGCTGCCAATTACCCTATAGAACATGCTATAAAGATAAGTAATAAGGACTTAGTAGAGCTTTTTCTTAGCAAAAGAACCACTCAGGTGGACTATGCACACTGCTTACGCTTAACTATTGACACAGGGAACCAAGAAATTGCTAAGACGTTACTATTAAATCATAAATCAATAGATTTCATAGAGATCCTGGGCATTATTGATGGAGGGCTTTATGGATCACTGTTCTTTGGACCAACTATCAAATCTAAGGAGGCGGCACAATTTTTATTGAAAGAATACAAAAATTTACTCATTAATAACGAAATTAAAGTAAGGCAGCCATTAGAAAATAACAAAATAATTGCAATCATAGATAAGACACTAACAAACCCTACAATGCACTTAGGTCATACAACTGTTCTAAAGGATTCCAAAGTAATAGTTGCTGATAACGATGATTTTATATACATGACCCCTAAGCTTTTGGAATCTAAGACAAGTTGTCATTTAACTAAAGGAGAAAATGGTGAAATTAATGGATGGGCATCCGGAGTATCGTATACAAAACAGTCATGTGTTGGACCAGCAAGCCATGTTCTTGTGAAGGCGGTCGACCACTCTTTTAAAGCAACAATAGACTTCTCTGGGCTCAATGTTCATTCAATAAAAGACTTGGATATCACTGAGCACAAATTAGGTGAAGAGCCATATACTCTTTTAAATATAAAAGATACTCCATGCGATATAGACTTAATAATGCTTTACGGAATATCCAAGCATGATTTGGTGGACGACATGTTTATGTTTGCTCCTGAAGAAGTATAGGCGTGAAGCTAGTATTATACCTAAACCGATATAAAAATAGTGCGGTTGTATAGTTGAATTTAGCTCTCTAAAGTAATTTCATTTCTTTGGGAGATGATAGGGGTAAGCATACATAGCACAATTGTCATCCCCGCCTGTGTTTGTATTCCCACCTCACTTCAAGATGCCAAATGCAGTGTCTTTCCAGTAACATCACATCTGCTTTGACCTTGACAACTCCAGGTCAAATAGCTCTCAGCTGCTGCGATTTTTTAGCCTATAAGCATTTCTTCATCTAACTAGGGCGCTATCAAGAATTAAAATGTATAAGAGTTATTTTTTCTCTAGTTTGATAACCTGATCGCATATCACTAATGCGTCACCTGAGATACTGATGAGTGCTTTTTCTTTTCTTAAAGAGTTAGATACGCTTGCATTTTCACCTATTTTGATTGCGAAATCTTGCATATCATATTTTAATCCTTGAGATGAGATACAAGCGCTCGGAAATGGTATGATAGCAACAGACCCACCTATTGTGCCAAGTAGAGAGAGATCAGTGTTGCAGAGGTAGTAGATGTGCTCCAATCCATTTGTCATGTAAATTGTCTCAACTTTAGAGCTATATTTTTTGAGCATTGATATATTGTAGAGCGAGTGATCGCTTCTTCCACCAAATGCATTAGCTATGCAAATTGATGATGCTCCTAAAGAGAGCGCATACTCTATGCCTTTTTCTAGGTCTGTAGAGTCTTGCTCTGTAATTTTTATGTGTTTTGCATCGAGAATAGATGTATCGATGTTATTACGTTCTATAGTGTCAAAATCCCCAATTATGTAGTCTATGTGTGTTCCTTCAGGTATTTTAGCTATAGCTCCATCAAGGCATATTGTGATGTCTATACCGCGCTGATATTCTCGTTTGATATCGCAATCAGGAGAATCAGCTATTATTAGTACATTCATCTATTTTTTCTTCGCTTGGTATGCAGAATCAATAGAGTTAGGTGTTGCTTCAGGTGATTCGTATCTGTGGACCAGCGGCAATACAATAAGGAAGTGTGCAAAATACCAGAAAGTGCATATTCTACCGATTGTTAAATATGGTTCTTCTGGTGCTTGACCGCCTATGTATCCCAATATCAGGAATGTAATAATAAACAAACAAAAGAAGATCTTGAATAAAGGTCTATAGTGGCCGCTCTTCACCTTTGAACGATCAAGCCAAGGTAAAGCAAATAGTATTAACAACGATCCAAACATACCAAGTACACCCATTAGTTTATCTGGGATCGAACGCAGTATCGCATAAAATGGTAGGAAATACCACTCAGGCACGATGTGTGGAGGAGTGACAAGAGGGTTGGCAGGGATATAATTGTCTGGGTGGCCCAAGTAGTTAGGTGCATAGAACAAGAATCCAAAAAATACCAAAAAGAATACCCCGATCCCAAAGAAATCCTTAACAGTGTAGTATGGATGAAATGGTATTGTGTCTTTAGCAGTTTTTACTTCAACGCCGGTAGGATTTCCAGACCCGTGTACGTGCAAAGCCCATACGTGTATCATGATAATGCCAAGAATCACAAATGGTAATAAAAAGTGTAATGCAAAAAATCTATTGAGTGTGGGGTTGTCCACAGAAAATCCACCCCATAACCATAGCACTATATCTTCACCTATTAATGGGAAGGCAGAGAAAAGGTTTGTAATAACTTTTGCGCCCCAAAAGCTCATCTGACCCCAAGGCAAAACATAACCCATAAATGCTGTAGCCATCATAGCGATGAATATTATGATACCAATAAACCACACCATCTCTCGTGGTGATTTGTATGAACCATAGAATAATCCACGCGCTATATGAAGATATACAACTATAAAAAACATAGATGCTCCAACAGCATGTGCGTAGCGTAACAACCAACCAAAATTTACATCTCGCATTATGCGCTCAACACTTTCAAACGCATATGAAACATGTGGAGTGTATTGCATAGCTAAGAATAGACCAGTAATAATTTGTATCATTAGCGCAAGACCTGCAAGTGAACCAAAATTCCATGCATAGCTAAGGTTTTTGGGTGCTTGATAATCTGCTAAATGCTTTAAAGAAGAAAATATAGGTAAGCGATACTCTATCCACTCAATTACACCGCTACCTATGCCTTTTGATTGTAAATTTTTATTGCTCATAGTTTTATAAATAATTAACCAATTTTTATTTTTATATCAGACAAGAACTCATATGGTGGAACAGGTAAATTAAGAGGTGCAGGACCTTTTCTTACGCGGCCAGAAGCATCATAGTGTGATCCATGACAAGGACATAGCCATCCATCGAATTCCCCTTTGTTTGCAAGAGGTACGCAACCTAAGTGAGTGCATACGCCTATTGTGACCAACCACTGCTCTTTGCCTTTTTTTACCCGATCAGCATCTGATTGAGGGTCTTTTAAATCGTTCAAATTAACGTTTTGGGATTCTTCTATTTGTTTTTCTGTGCGATGCAAAATGAAGACTGGTTGTCCTCTCCACATCACTGTCATACTTTCGCCAGATTTCAGCTTGCCTAAATCTACTTCTGTTGCGCCCACTGCAAGCACATCTTGTGATGGAGCAAGAGAGCTGACTAATGGTACAGCAGCAGCAACTGCACCAACGCATGCAACTCCTGTCGCTGTCATTACCATGAAATCTCTTCTGCTTTGCCCATCAGAATCTAATTCAGATGCATTTGATTTTACTGTATCTTTTAAATCAGAACTCATAATTATTGAAAATTGTTCAAACACTAGTTGATATTAATTATGTAATGCAAAAGAGTCAATACAATAAGGTAAGGCCTGTGCTCATTCTTTTTATACAAATGTTATAAAAAATATTGGTGCACCGTATTCTTTTTGTTTAGGTATTATAAAAAATATTGATACTGCATTCTTTTTGTTTACATATTATAAAAAATATTGTTATCGTATTCGATCATATTTATAAATTTTTTTATGCTATTTTCTGTGATCAAGCGTCTTTCTTTAAGTGTCCAGTATACTGTATTCGTTGCGTTGATCTTACTGATGATAATAGGTGGGTTAGTTATTCTATCATATTCCACTTATTCTAACTACCAAAATGTTTATGCTCAAGAATTGGAAAGGCATTCTGAGAAATTGACATTTGTGCTTGATGAAAAGATAATATTTGTTGAGCATTTCTTGAGATTTATAGCGACACGCATTGCCAATAGTGATGATCAAAGTATGGCTGAGATTTCGGCTCTCATGATGGATTCAAGAAGAGTAGATACTGAGCATCTACTTTCATGGAACGTAGTAGATTTTGTGACTCCAGATGGTTATTTAAGGGCAGATAGTAAAGAAGGTATGAGGAGGCCAATAGATCTGAGAGGCAAGCGTAGTTGGTTAAATCAAACACCAAATAATCCATTTAATATATATTTCTCTGAGCCGGATGTTGGTGTTATCACAAGAGATCATATTATACCAATTGGCCTTGGTATTAAATCTGATGATAGCAGGTTTATTGGGAACGTCTCTTCCGGCATTAGTATTGAGAAATTGATCTCGGGATTAAACCAAGTCATGTCGGAAGAGTTTGTGTTTATTTTGTTTGACGATGATATGAATTGGATTGCAGCTTCTGATCCATTTATAAAGAATGAAGGCTTAAATAAAATCGCTCTCGCTAATGTGATGGAAGATAGTATTAAGGCATCTAAGTCTAATGATATGACTTTTATCCATTCTGATATTAATATTAGGTTAGA
>JAJTIA010000020.1 GCA_021299995.1 Candidatus Jidaibacter sp.
CCTTGCAGTGCTTGGATGGGGTGTTGGAGGTATTGAGGCGGAGGCTGCTATGCTTGGTCAGCCTATCTCTATGGTAATACCAGAAGTTATAGGATTTGAGCTTAAAGGCAAATTACGAGAAGGCACAACTGCTACAGATCTAGTTTTAACTATCACTCAGATGCTACGTAACAAGGGTGTTGTAAATAAATTTGTCGAGTTTTATGGCGAAGGACTTTCTAGTCTAGCTGTTGCAGATAGGGCTACAATTTCTAACATGGCTCCTGAATATGGTGCAACATGCGGATATTTCCCAGTTGATGAAGAAACAATGAAATATTTAAAGCTTTCTGCACGCGATAATGAGCTAATAATGCTGGTTGAGCAATATTCTAAAGCACAAGGCTTATGGCGTTCCGGTGATGAAAGTGAGATACGATTTACAGATTCTCTATCTCTTGACATTTTTAAGGTGGAGCCTAGTTTATCTGGCCCAAAACGTCCGCAAGATAAGGTATTATTATCTTCGATGCCAGAGAATTTTAAAGCATCCCTACCATTATTGAATAAAAATCCTGGTAATGTTGGTAAAGCATTCGATGTAGCGAATAGTAATTATAAGTTGCAAAATGGTGATGTTGTGATTGCTGCAATCACAAGCTGTACGAATACCTCTAATCCTTCAGTTATGATAGGTGCTGGGCTCATTGCTCGCAAAGCTCGTCAACTGGGAATGAATGTAAAGCCATGGGTTAAGACTTCTCTTGCACCAGGTTCTAAGGTTGTAACAGAGTATTTAGAACATTCTGGCTTGCAGAAGGATCTGGACGGTTTAGGGTTTAACCTTGTTGGATATGGATGCACAACTTGTATTGGAAATTCTGGCCCATTGCTTGAGGAGATTGAAAATACTGTGGCTTCTAACAACTTGGTTGTGGCATCTGTTTTGTCTGGCAATAGAAATTTTGAGGGCCGTATACATCCTTTGGTGCGTGCTAACTATCTTGCATCTCCAATGCTTTGTGTGATTTATTCTCTTGTTGGTAATGTTAATGCAGATGTTATGAATTCACCACTTGCTCAAGATGCACAAGGTCGTGATGTGTACTTGAAAGATTTATGGCCATCCAATGCTGAAATTGCTCAATTCGTGAAAGAGTCATTAAATGATAACATGTTCCGTAAGAGATATGCGGATGTGTTTGAAGGTGACGAAGATTGGAAGAATTTTGCTGTATCTCAAGGTGTTAACTATTCGTGGAATGACAAGAGTACTTATATAAAGCGTCCACCATATTTTGATGATATGAGTTATGAAGCGCAAGGAATCAAAGACATAGTGAACGCAAATATACTAGCGATTTTGGGTGACTCTATAACAACAGATCATATAAGCCCAGCAGGTTCGATAGCTAAAGATGGTCCAGCAGCTAAATATCTAAATAATCTAGGTGTGGAGCGTAAGGATTTTAACTCTTATGGTGCTCGTAGGGGGAATCATGAAGCTATGATGCGTGGCACATTTGCAAATGTGCGTATAAAAAACGAAATGTTGCAGGATGTGGAAGGTGGGCAAACTAGATATAAGGGGAAAGGCGATAACATAAGCATTTATGATGCTGCAATGCTTTATAAATCTGAAAATACTCCATCTATAATAATAGCGGGTAAAGACTATGGTTCTGGATCGTCGAGAGATTGGGCAGCAAAAGGTCCGAATTTGCTTGGTGTGCGAGCTGTGATTGCTGAAAGTTTTGAACGTATACATAGATCTAATCTTGTTGGAATGGGTGTATTGCCGCTTGTATTTAAAAACGGAATGACGCGTGCGGATCTAAAACTTATAGGAGATGAGGTATTTAATTTAAAAGGTTTAGCTAATCTTACTCCTCATCAATGTATACAGTGTGAGATGATACGTTCAAATGGTGAAAAAGTGATGGTAGAACTCGAGTGTAGAGTTGATACTGAGGTAGAAATGGAGTACATGAATAACGGTGGTATTTTGCAATATGTATTAAGGAATTTACACTAAATGCTAGAAATTTGGTTTATTGCTGCGATATTTTTAGTAGTCTTAGAGGTAGTGCTGGGCTTTACAATTATATTGCTATTTGCATCATTTGCTAGCTTTATTGTAGGTATAGTAATATCTTTCGGTTTGTTAGATGATGGAGATTTGGTGAATCAAATAGGTCTTTTTTTCGCTATATCAGTTGTTGCATCCATCTTATTACTGCGGCCTTTAAAGCGCTTAATTGCCTCGAGAAATAGAGCCGTTCCAGTTGTGAATTATGTAGGGCAGAAAGTAATATTGCAGGATGAGTCGCTCACAAAAGGTGAGTTTGGCAGTGCTAAATGGTCCGGTACTATTGTGAATATAAGGCTTGCAGAAGGTGATGATGGAAAGACATACAGGTCTGGAGATATCTTGATAGTTGTGGATGTGGTTGAAAACATTTTTATTGTAAAAGGAGATAATTAGATGGATTTTGGAATATTAGCTATATTTGCTGCAATTTTTATTGCAATTTTTATGTCTGTAAAAGTAGTGCCACAACAGCAAGTATGGATTGTAGAGCGTCTAGGTAAGTTTTTTAATCAGGTTGATGCCGGCTTGCAGATTATTATTCCTTTTGTAGATAGGATTGCATATAAACATACTCTAAAAGAGCGTGCAATCGACGTAATGGAGCAAACTGCTATCACTAAAGATAACGTAACTCTTCATATAGATGGGGTTCTTTATGTTCGTATAATCAATCCGAAAGATGCATCATATGGTGTGGAAAACCCGTATTATGCCGTCACCCAGCTTGCTCAAACTTCAATGCGTTCTGCGATAGGTAAGATACCGCTAGATAAAACATTTGAAGAGAGAGAATATCTGAATGTGCAAATTGTGAATACTATAAACGAGGCAGCAACCAATTGGGGTATACAGTGCATGAGATATGAGATTCGTGATATTAAGCCGCCAGCTACTGTTTTAAAAGCTATGGAACTACAAGTCGCAGCAGAAAGGCAGAAGAGGGCTGTAATATTAGAATCAGAAGGTAGGCAGCAATCGCAAATAAACATAGCGGAGGCTGAGAAACAGTCAGTTGTTCTAACATCTGAAGCTGCGATGACAGACCAAATCAATAGGGCAAAGGGTCAATCTGAGGCGATTACACTTGTGGCTCAGGCTACTTCATCTGGTATTTCTTACGTTGCAAAGAGTATAAATGATACAGGAGGTACAGAGGCTGTTAGCCTAAGGGTGGCCGAGCAGTATGTGGATGCGTTTAAAGAGCTAGCTAAAAAAGGTAATACAATCATAGTGCCGGCTAATGCTAATGATACTAGTGCTATGGTAGCACAAGCTTTATCGATTTTTGGATCAATTAAAGGGTCTGTAAGTAAAAAAGCTGAATAGGGGGAATGGATGGGGATTATTCAATTTTTAATGGCATGGAGAGACTTGCTTTTAAATTTTTTAAATGAGATTAAAAAAATGTTTTCTATTAAGTCTTTAAGAGAGCTATTTGAAGATGGCATGAATAATATCTCGAATCATCTAAATATCTTTAGGGGAAGGCTATCTAATCTGCCTCAAACAAACATAGAACTTGCTTTATATCATTACAATCACAGTAATTTAAAGGATGCAGTTTTTCGCTTTAAGATGTTAAAGCGCTTTTATAAAGATTACCAATACTCTGACTACTACTTGGGTAGATGTTATTTAGAGTTAAACAATATTGAAAAAGCAAAAATACACCTCTCTGCTTATATTGCATCTGATAATAAAGATTTTTTAGAAAGTGCAGAATATTGTTATCGAATAGTTTTACGCGATACAAAATCTATAAAACAAGTGCCAGATATTATTGCAGAACGTATATATGACCAAATTTCTAAAGTATACAATGATGTATTTTTTAGATCAGAAGAAAATTACTGCACTCTCATTATATCTAGCTTAAATAAATATTTTGCTGAGATTAACTCTCCTTATGGAAATAAAGCTTTAGATCTATGTGTAGCGACTGGTAAAATATCTGACGCTATTAAATCTCATAAAATATCTAGTACTATAGATGGGTTATCAATATCACAAAATATGATAGATATAGCATCAAGCCTCAGGGTGGACAATATACCTGTATTTAACAGTCTAAAAAAGGCTTCTCTAAGAGATATACTTGCTTTGCAGCAATCAGAGAAGTACAAATTAGTTGTTGCCGATAATTTGATGACTTTTACATCTGATCTCAACGCTATTATATCTCTTATATCATCTTCATTAGATGAAAGTGGTGTTGGTGTAATAGTATTTAGAAATAGTAAAAATTCAGGTGACGTTTTCTTCGATTATATGTATGAGGAATTTACTTATGATGTTGCATATGTTGAAAAATGCGTTAATGATATGGGGATGAAAACGTATATGAATCAAAATTTTAAATTTCCTAATGGCGATATCTTTTCTGTGATGCTATTAATTAAATAATATTTCTTTATGGTATTAATAATGAACAAATTTTCTCAACTGTTGTTTATATGCGCACTTTGTCTGTGTATTACATATAGTGATACATTGTCTTTTGCCGCTACTGCTAACAAAGCTTTGCTAACTAAAGAGACAAAACCTTCTGATGAGAATCCATATGATTTATCGAATTTAGAAGATGACGATACAGACTCTATATATCTATCTGGTGTTGATGTGATCAACTATCCAGACGAATTTGAGCCGTTTAATAGAGCTATGTTCAAGCTTAATAAAGGTCTCGATACTGCGATCTTTAATCCAATTGCAATAGGTTATGAGGAAGTTGTTCCAGAAAAAGCACGTCATAGAGTTACGTCATTTTTATCTAATTTGCATGAGCCTGTATATTTTTTAAACCATGTGTTGCAAGGAGAGCCTGATTTAGCAGCGCAAAACTTAGGTAGATTTTTAGTGAATACAATGTTCGGACTTGCCGGATTATTTGATGTGTGTTCAGACGATCTCAATATGGGAGAGCGTAAAACTGACTTTGGATTAACACTTAAAAAATATGGTGTAGGTCATGGGCCTTATCTAGTAATGCCAATTTTAGGTCCTACATCTGGTAGAGATCTTCCAGGTTGGGCTGTTGACATTGTGGCCGATCCTTTTAACAGCTATAAATTTGATAAAGGATTCAAAATAGCAAGGAGCGCAACTGAATTTGTGAATACAAAACAACGTTATAGAAAGCTTCTGGCGCAATTAGCGCAAACTTCTCTTGACGAATACGCTACTTTGAGGAGTATATATTTACAGAAAAGATAAATAAAAGAGACTGATATGAAACTATTAAATAAAGTATTAATTTTAGCAGCGTTTTTTGTGTTTGCTTCTTACAACATAGCGTTTGTTGCAGAAAGTGCAGATGCTGAAAAATTTGTTAAATCTACATCAGATAGAGTAATGTATGTACTAAATTCTGGATATGCATCTGGAGAGAGAGAGGCTAAGCTAAACTCTATCTTTATGGAAATAATGGATATTGACTGGATTGGTAAGTTTGTTCTAGGTAAATATTGGAATACGCTTTCTGATAGCGATAGAGTTATATATCTAAAAACTTATAGAAAATTTTTGGTTTCATCTTATGTGCCAATGTTTAAAAACTATAATGGTCAAAGAATGAATGTGATCAATATTAAAGATTCTGGCAAGGATCAGTTTGTAGTTGTTACTGAAATCAACAATCCAGATAATCCAGCGCCTTATAGGATAGAATATAGAATTAGAGATAATGGAGGCGCATTCAAAGTGCGTGACATCATAGCAGAGGGAGTAAGCATGCTTGCAACACAGCGTTCTGAGTTTTCCTCTATCATCAATAGTTCTGGATTCAACTCCCTAATTGAGCGTTTGAAATCTAAGTCTTAAATATACAGATAAATAATGTGGACTTAGGGGTTCTGTGCGGGAAGCTTATGCATGTGGAAAAGCTATAAGCTGTGACAAGAGCAGCGATATTCAGATGAGTCCAAGAAGCTAAAATAAGAGAATACTAGAAATAACCCTTGGAAAAAGCGAAGCAAAGAGTGTTTAAAAAAAGATAATTTTATGGAAGTGAAATATTTTAATTATATGGATCGGTTCGCACAAATTTTATTGGTCGTTCTTTAATAAATAGTTTATGTAAGATCTAATGATATTATTATAGAGCTAACACCATGTTAAGAAAGTTATTTATATGCTTACTTGTATTCATAACACCTATTATCTCGTTTGTTAAAGATAAAAACTTTGTTGGTGCAGTATCAACAGGGCACCCACTTGCAACAAAAGCTGGTATAGAGATACTAGAAAATGGTGGTAATGCATTCGATGCTGCGGTTGCAATTACTTCTATGCTAAATGTCGTTGAGCCAGCTATGACTGGGCTTGGTGGATATGGATCTAGTTTGATTTATGATGCAAAAAATGGGGAGATTCGCTATTTGAATGGTAGTGGCAGATTTCCAAAAAATACTAATTCTGACCTGATGAGAGAGCCTACACCAGATTATAAAAATAATAGAAAAGGCGCTAAATCTATTTCTACGCCTGGTAATTTAAATTCATGGAAAGCTATGCATTTAAAATACGGTGTCTTACCTTGGAATAAACTATTTGATAGCACTATTAAAAATGCTAAATATGGGTTTCCTGTTTCTCCTTATATAGCTGTATTGATCGCAGATTCATTTAATGAATTCTCCGAATACTCAAAATCTTTTTATGGTGTTGATGGTCGTCCATTAAAAGAGGGTGAACTGCTAGTTCAAAAAGATCTTGCAAAGACTTATGAATTGATAGCGAAAGAAGGAACTGATCCTTTTTATAAAGGGGAGATTGCCAAAAAGATGCATAAGCAAGTGCAAGGTCTAGGAGGATTTTTATCTTTGGAAGATTTGAATTCAGATACGGCAGAGTGGTGGGAGCCTATCAAAGTAAATTATCATGGGTATGATATTTATACTATGGGAACTCCAGGAAATGGTTTTTCAGCATTGTTTGCGCTTGGAGTTTTAGAGCGATTTAACTTAAAAAATATGAAGCATAATTCGCCAGAATATTTGCATGTTTTAATAGAAGCGCTTAAAAAGTCTATTGAGGTTCGCTTATCCCATTCTGGCTCAGTAGAAGAAAGAGAAAATATAGTAAATAATATACTCACCAAAGAGAATTTTGCTAAAGTTGCTAAAAATATTAATTTAGACAAAGCTTCTAAATTTGAGGTAAATGCTGCCAAGGAAGGCTTGAATACTACCCACTTTGTAGTTGTAGATAAATTTGGTAATATAGTGAGCTCTACTCAAACGCTTGGCTTAGGATTTGGTAGTAAGATTATGATAGAAGGCACGGGCATTTGGATGAATAACTCTATGGCTTTCTCCACATTTGAACCAAAAGGCAACCCTATGGATGTTTTTCCAGGTAAATACAAGATTTCTAGTAACTCTCCAACAATCATTATGAAAGATGGAAAACCATGGGCTGCTCTTGGGACTCCAGGTGGGCATACAATACCTCAAAACGTAGCGCAGATTGTGGCTAATCTTATAGCATTTGATATGGATATGCAAAAGGCCATAGATGCCCCTAAAACCGCATTTTTTGAAGAGGAAGACGTTGTGGTTACTGAGCCAGGCATAAAAGATTATATAATTCTCAACCTTAAGAAAAAAGGTCATAATATAGCGAATAAAAATGTGGCTAGTTACATTGGTCTTAGTGGTAGAATTGGCAATGCTATGGGTGTAAAAATACTGTATGATAAAAAAGGTAATATGTACTTTGATACTGGGATAGATAGACGAAAAGATGGTTGGTCCACCACTCATCTCTATCACAACAAGCATTAAGATATTTTGCTTTCTATATCGCAGTATTAATATGGTTGAGCTTGAAGATAATGAGTATAAAAGTGTTACGGATTTTTAATTATATTTAGTTACCTAAAATAATATGATTATAGTTTTGCTTCGCTTGTCTTAGCTGCAGCATCGCTACTCGATGAGCATAGGCTACTGCAACGATACCTCTGATATTCATTACAATTTTTAGCGAGATTTAGATATATAATGATTTTTAACCAAATTGATCGTAATACATCATATAGCATTCACATATAATCTGTAATGCGTATTTTGATTTCATCTGCAAGTTGGCTAAGGAGCAAATCTACAGTCTCTTCCTCGGAGATATGTGCAGAATAAGGTGAGCTTGAGACTTCAAAGCTATCTGAGTAATATATCGTATCTTTTGTAATCTGCTTTTTTGTCTCGATATCGAAAAGCTGATAGTCTGCAACTATCAAGATTTTTATCCTGTTGTTAATGCTGTTATTTTGTGTGTCAAAACTGTATTTTGTTTTATGTATTGTGACATTGAGATAGTACTTTGGTGATATTTTATCTGGGTTTATTGTATCGGTGAGAGAAGATTTTAAAGTATAGATATGTTTTTTAAATTTCATATCTGAAAATAATAGATTACCTATCTCAACAGGCATAGAGGAGTGTTTTTTATGCTCGTATATTGGTTTAAACCCACATCCGGATAGAAGTGAAACAGATAGGAGTAAAAATGTAATAAGTTTAATCATGCTGTTTCGTCAATCATTTGCTGTACAAATTCAAACAATCCAACTCTACGATTTTTTCTAAGTCTTTCCGCACGTAGGATTGATAGCAGTTTGTTTAAGCTTTCTTTGAGATCTTTATTTACAATTACGTAATCATATTCTTTCCAGTGTTGTAATTCAGAATTAGCTTTTTGCATGCGGAGCATAATTGTTTCGTGAGTATCTTGAGCGCGTTTTGATAATCTTTCTTTCAGCTCTTTTTTAGATGGAGGAAGTAAAAATATGCTTACAACATCCTCTGGCGCTAGTGCTTTTAAAGACCTGTGACCTTGCCAGTCTATATCGAAAATAATATCATCACCATTTTGCAAATAGCTCTCCACAACATCTTTTGGAGTGCCATATAAATGATCAAAAACTTCCGCACTCTCTAGAAATTTACTATCTTGCTCCATTTGTTTAAAAGTCGCTCTATCCGTAAAGTAATAATGTGTACCATGGACTTCCCCAGGGCGTTTTTCACGAGTGGTATAAGAAATGGAAGGATGAATATGTTTGTCAGATTGCAAAACCAGGTTAGCGAGCGTGGTTTTTCCTGCACCAGATGGTGAGGATATAACAACCATAACACCCCTTCTTGTATCGTGAGCCATAACATTGAGAAAACTTTTTTACTTTATATCAGGCTATATGCAATCCGGCAAGTGATATAATGCAAAAGGTTTATTCATCTTTCCATAGGTGCTTTGTAGGGTTCTTTCACTATCACATTTACTATCTTATTATCATATTTTTCATCTAGAATATCTTTTAATATATCAAATTTATGAACATCTGTTGCGTAAAGATGAGTATCAAAGATTTTTGTACGATTTATCATTAATGAAAATGAATCACAGTGGAATTTTTTTAATACAGTATTAGAGAGTTGTGAGATTAAAGCATCTGCTGTTGTTTCAATATGTAGATGACAGTAATACCCAGTGTTATAATGCTCACCTCTAGATAATAGATAGTTTGGTTTTATTCTAAAAAGCACGTGCTCATCTTGAGGAGCGAAGTTAGCAGTAACATTAGTTTGTTCAATAGTCTTACTATCATCTAATTCGTAGAATGATATACAGTTATGAGGTACTCCGCATAATATAGATAAGCAAGTCTTTAGATGTGCTGGAAAAAATTTGTATTCATCATAGAAAAAGCGGAGTGTATCGTTTTGTAATGATGTGACAATGAGTACCTTGTGTTGTTTGGATATATCTCGCATAATCTATATATCAATGTGTTAGTTAACAAAATATTAAGTTATATGATTTACTAGTAAACAAGATTTTATGATTTTATGAATTTTCTGATGTTTATACCTATAAAGTATCTATTTGATATAAGATAAAATACTAAACATACAGCGCCGCATATAGCGAGTTTAATAAATATAGCGTGTTCCGATATATAGAATTTTAAGGCGTATACTAATGGGAGCATAGTTAAAGATACAGCTATGATTTTTAAAGATTGCTTGATTGTTCTTGTATACAAAGCTAAGCAACCTTTTTTGTTAAGCATATAAGAGAGAGTAATCACAATAAAATATGAAGAAACTACAGATGCAAATGCTATGCCTACATGACGCATAAAAGGAAGTGATACAAGCCCTACACAGATGTTGATAGGCAAGCTTATAGCAGAAATCATAACGGGTGTTTTAGTATCACCCAATGCAAAAAAGCAAGATGTCAGTATTTTTATTAGTATAAACATTGGCAAGGCAACTGCGAACACTGCAAGTACGGCAGCAGTCTCTAATGTTGCTGTGTGATCAAACGAGCCGTGCTCGAATAAAAGACCTACTATTTCTTGTGATAACCCTATTAAAAGAGCGCTGGTAGGTAATGATATAAATAATGCGAATATATACGCCTTTGATTGTATTGCTTTAAATTTGTTAAGTGCCTGAGACTTTTTAGAAAGTGCTGGCAATAATACGGTGCCAAGTGCTGTACCAAGTAACGCTAGTGGTAATTGCGATATTCTATCCGCGTAATATAAAAATGATATGCCACTTGGTATGAATGAGCATAAAATAGTTGTGATCATTAAGTTTATTTGTGTGATCCCAGATCCAAAAATCCCAGGTAACATTTTTTGAAGCAATCTTTTGATATCAGCAGTAACAGAAATTTTGAATACAGATAGATATCCAAAACGCTTATATATCAGTTGATATACCCAAAGCATTTCTATTACACCTGCAACTAGAAGAGCATAAGAGAGGTAGTATGTCTTGTTGAGCGCAGTATCACCAAACATAATAAATATGATTAATACAATATTGAGCCATATAGGTGCTGATGCAAAATAAAAATAGTTGCCATAACAGTTAGCAACCCCCCCATAAAATGCCATCAGGGAGATAAATATGATGTAAGGAAATGCGATACGGCTTAGATCTACTGCTAAGTCAAATAACTCTGGATTAGATGAATAACCTGGTGCAATAAGGCCAACAACTAAAGGCATACAAATGATCATAATGAGAGATAGAGAGATCAGGCAGATAATCAAGATATTCTGTGTGCCTTGTATCAGGTTTCTGATTTCAGTTTCTGAGCCAGATTTTATTTTTTTAGATAGAATAGGGATAAATGCTGCAGAAAGTGCGCCTTCACCAAAGATAGTTCGGAACATATTAGGTAGTCTCATTGCTACAATAAAGATGTCGTTTAGTACAGATGCGCCCAAGAAAAATGCAAACAATACGTCTCTAATATATCCAAAAATACGTGAGAGTAGAGTTAATGATCCGACTCCTATTACTAACTTAATAAGTTTCATCTATGATGTACGTAGGTTGTCTACTCTGTTGAGTATAGCCAATTACGCAAAATTGCAACTGTTTCTTCTGGATGTTGGTCAATCATGGAATTCAAGTATTTTAATAGCTGCGCTTTCCTTTTGTCTTCAGAGTTAAGACCAAATAAATCTGGAATTCCTCCATCAGCTGATGAATCCTTTGTTTTATCTGCATTAAGATCAGTAGAGTTGTAAGCATCCTGTACAGCTGGATTATGAGCGATGGTGTCCTCCAAAGCATTTTCTTCTGCTTGTATAGATCGGATCTCTAAGAATCTTGATATTACAGGACGTACAATCAATATGATTACTAATATAATAACTATGCCAATCACTACAGTTTGTACTATGTTGTCTAGCTCATCACGGAGCCATGCCATAGGTTTTTCTGTTGTTGGTAATGTTGCGAATTCATCAGAGAAGCGCATGTTGATGACTTCAATTTTATCACCACGTTTTGTGTCTAAGCCAACAGCTGATGATGCTAGAGCCTTTATTTTATCAAGCTCGTCTTGAGAGCGTGGTGTGTAATTGATCTGAGTTTCTGCAGATGGATTATCGGGATTCTGCTGTATAGAGTACATGCCATCTACTAAAATTGCTATAGACAGCCTTTTGATACGACCACTTTCGCTAATTTTATTTGTTATAGTTTTTGAGATTTCGTAATTTGTCACTTCATCTGTCCTAGAACTTTTCTTGCCTGTACCACCACCTGTGGATCCAGAGCCTTGTATATTTGTACTGGCAGATATTTCAGCAGATTGCTCAGTTTCAGAGTCATTTAGTTCAGATACTTTCTTAGACCGGACAACTTGCCCTTCTGGGTCATATACCTCTGAATTTATCACTTCTCTATCAAAGTTGATCTCTGCGGCTATGTTAGCTTTTATTTTGCCAACACCCATAGATTTTTCTAATAAATCCTCAATTGTCTCTTTGTACCTAGATTCTATCGCTTTTTGATATTCTTCAGCAGCATCAGTCATTGCAGCTACATTATTTTCGTCTGTGTTTGCTAGCTTAAGGGGTCTACCTCTATTATCTATAATTGTAATGTTGTCTAATTTCATTCCAGATACTGCAGTGAGAATAAGATGGCTTACAGCTGCAACTTCTTGTTTTGATAGTGTCTGACTACCTTTCATTTGCAATACAACTGATGCAGAAGGATCATTTGCCACCTTGGAAAACAGCTCTTTTTTAGGAATCACAAGATGCACACGAGCATTTTGTATTGGTGCTAGTGAGCTTATTGTTCTTGCAATTTCCCCTTCTAATGCTCGCACTAAGTTTACATTATATACAAATTGCGATGTCCCTAGTGATTCTGTTTTATCGAAGATCTCGTATCCAACGATTGCTCCTGTTTTAGGTATCCCCTCTTGAGCAAAAGACATGCGCAACATCAAAACCTTTGCTACAGGTACAGATACATCTTTGCCATTGTTGGTCACAGCATAAGGCACATTTGTAGATTCAAGCCGTGATATGATAAGTGCAGAATCTTGCTCAGAAAGATTAGTATATAACAAAGACATAGGAGGAGCGGCGAGCTTGAATGATAGCCAAATCACCAAGGCTATTGCAATAACAAAAGAGCAAGTAGCAAGGATAAATTTTGTAAGACCTATTTTTTTTAAAAGCTCCATTAAACCACAAACGAGACCTATCACGAAACGATATTATACAAAATTATTTTTAATGGAAGTGGTTAATGCGAATTTTCATAAAATTGATATATTATGCAATAAGGAAGGTGCAATTTATTTTTTATCTTTTTTAGCTGGCATTGTGTTATCATTTGTTTGATATTGTGCCTCTAGTAATTGTTTATTAAATGCAAAAAGCTCTGCATCAATCGCTTTTTGAAATTCTTCATATTTATGAGCCCCTTCATATTTCTTACCATTGATGATAAATGTCGGTGTGTACTGTATGTCTATAACCTTAGACGCATCTAACGCTTTTTTTAAAATGCTTTCTTCGAGCTTTGAATCATTGAAACACTCTGTGATTTTGCTTTGTGTCAAACCACCTAACTTCCCTATATTCATCAGGGAATCTTGATAGTTTTTGTTAAATGCCCAGATAGACTGTGATTCCATCATTGCGCTAATAAAATCGAAATATTGCTGTTTTGTTGTACCGCAGTGAGCAAGTTTTGCTGCAAGCAAACTAGCTTTGTTTGTCGGTAGGTCACGCAATATATACACCACTTTACCAGTTGTAATGTAGTTTTCTTGTATTTTTGGTAAAACATCTTTATGAAAATCCGCGCAATGTGGGCATGTAGTAGACGAATATTCTATCATGATTACAGGGCTTTTTTCATCCCCTAAATACATATCTTCTTTTTGTAGATAGAAAATTGCTTTAGTATCCTCTGCTGGCTTCACTTCTTCTGCTACAGAAAAAGATGATGTAAAAACACATAATGACAATGATAGTAATAATGATATATGTCTCATATTTATCCCGTAATATCTATTTATTTAATACTGCGTTTTGTATTTGTATCAGTTCGCCAATACCCTTTTTAGCAAGTGTGAAAAGCTGTGTAAACTCATTTTCTGTAAATGGACGTTTTTCTCCTGTTGCTTGAACCTCAATTAAATCTCCTGTTGATGACATTATGAAGTTTGCATCAACTTCAGCATCACTATCTTCTAAGTACTCTAAATCTAACATCGGTTTGCCAGATATAACTCCACATGAGATTGCTGCTACTTGACCGATTAATGGCTGTTTTTTAATTATGTTTTTTGAAAGAAGATGATTTATTGCCAAGCTTAAAGCTATATACCCGCCTGTGATTGCAGCAGTTCTTGTGCCACCATCTGCCTTGATAACGTCGCAATCTACTATTATTTGACGTTCTCCTAGTGCTTTTAAATCTACCACAGACCTAAGAGACCTCCCAATCAAGCGCTGTATTTCATGTGTTCTACCATCTTGCTTTCCTTTTGTGGATTCGCGAGTGATGCGTGTATGGGTAGAGCGGGGCAGCATTGAATATTCAGCAGTAACCCAGCCTTTACCTGTGTTTTTTAAGAATGATGGTACATAATTATCTACACTTGCACAGCATAATACATGTGTGTTGCCAAATTTTATAAGGCAGGAACCTTCTGCATATGATATGTAATCTAGCTCAACATTGATGTCGCGTAATTGATCTAATGCTCTTAAACTGCGTCTAAAATTAATATCCATTTTCAATCCTACAAATCAGGGCCGTATGCTGTAAACAGCTCAGTCTCATTAAGCGAATTATTAGACTTGATTAGCAATACAGCTGTACATAGTTTGCCAGATCTTTTGAGTGATATTATTTTACCATTTTCTGCAAGTTGTGATAATAAGGTATTAGTAATCTGATTTAACACGCCATTGACAAATATTATATCATATGGAGCACCTTCTAATGCGCCACTAGCTAATTCAGATTGCTTGATTGCCACATTTTTCAAGTTCAATGCTGTAATATTATGCGCTGCTTTTACAGCGATATCGTGAATATTTTCAATCGCTACAACATGCTGGCATAGCTGAGATAGTAGGGATGTTGTGTAACCTGTGCCACATGCGATTTCTAGTACAGATTCGGTGCCTTTGATGTTGAGTGCTTGAAGCATTTTACCAATAGTCTGTGCAGATAAGATCTCTCTATTTTGAGCCACAGGGACTCTGCCCTCAAAATAGCATACGCTCTCCCATTCGTGTGTTACAAACATATGTTTTGGTGTGTTTAGCATAACATTTAAAATATGCTCATTTGTAACATTATTAGGCATAACCTGGTTTTTCACCATATTGATGCGCGCTTGTTCGAAATATGTATCCATAAAAAAAGTGCTATTAGAATTACTATTAAAACTATTTGAGAGCTCATTATATGTCAAGTTCTGAAAAGAAGTATTAGATATTGTATGTATATAAAAAAAGCCTTAGATTTGTATCTAAGGCCATTTCTAAATTCAAATCAAATAGTAGATTAAACTCGCTTTTTAGAAGTATCTTCTTTGATTCTTGCTGCTTTACCAGTACGAGTACGCATGTAGTACAATTTAGCACGTCTTACTTTACCACGTCTTACAACTTCAATGCCATCGATCATTGGAGAGTATTTTAAGAAAGTTCTTTCTGTGCTCTCACCATGGCTGTCTTTTTTAACTGTGAATGTAGAGCCAAGACCTCTATTTTTAATGCGCATTACAAGGCCTTCGAATTTTTGAATTCTGCTTGTTGCACCTTCAACGATTTTTACTAGAACACTCACAACGTCACCAGCTCTGAAGTTTGGTGTTTGCTTGCTTAGTTCTGCTATATGTTTTTGCTCGAATTTTGATAACAAATTCTTAGTCATTTTGTTTTCTCCTTTAAAAAGTCGCAGCGGTCCAGAAGTTCGGGACGTACATTTCTAGTCTTTTCTACTGCCTGATTAAGTCTCCAAGTGTCAATCTTTTTATGATTGCCGCTTAAGAGTACTTCAGGCACTGCGTGGCCGTGCCAAACCGCAGGTTTGGTATAGTGTGGGTACTCAAGCAAGTTTTCGTATCTTTCATCAAGACCAAAGCTTTCCTCAAGTAGTGCATCATTTTCATCGAGAACGCCAGATAAATTCCTAACGCAAGCGTCGATAAAAGGGATTGCTGCTACGTCCCCAGAAGATAGTACGTAGTCTCCTATACTAAACTCGAGAATACTATACTCTAAAAATATCCTTTCATCAACCCCTTCAAAGCGACCGCAAATTAAATTTATACCTTTTTCCATGGAAAGACTGCGTGCGGTAGGCTGATTGAACAGTGTGCCTCTAGGTGATAAGTATATAATTGGCATTGTAAGATCAAAGCACCCTTCAATCGCTGCAGCAAGTACATCTGGCTTCATCACCATGCCTGCTCCTCCTCCATATGACGAGTCATCGACTGTTTTATGTTTATCTGTTGCGAAATCCCTTATGTTATATGAATTGAGCGCCCATTTTTTCTCGCGTAATGCTATACCAGTAATGGAGAGGGTAAGAGGGCCTGGGAAAATCTCTGGAAATAATGACAATATGTTGACTTGCCACATCTTATAACATCTCCAGCCCTGATGCTATCTGCTGCATCTCATGCATGTTGCCATTACAGTGCAGTACAACGTCACACCCAGCAATAAGTGCTTGCTGTGCAAGTTCCCCAAGATTGCCTTTTAATGCTTTCATAGAGAGATCATCGCTTATGATAGTTTGCTTTGTAAGACCTAGCTCGTTCCGCAAAAATTCAATGCCTGTTTTAGATAGAGTGATGCAATTCTCAGGATCTATGTGTGTGAATTTAATGTGTGCAGTCATCACCCATCCACTCTCATTTTTTAGATTTTTGAAAACCTTGAAGTCTGTGTCATGAAGCTCATCAATCGCTGTATCTATAATAGGTAGATCCAAGTGGCTATCGCAATTTGCACGCCCATGACCAGGCGCATGTTTAAATATAGGTGTAACTCCTGCATCCCTTAAGCCTTCCATCGCTTTTTTGCATAGCTGAGCAACGATTTCTGGGTCTGATCCAAAGCTTCTGGAGCCTATGATTCTATCGGCGTTTTCAAAGTATAAATCTGCTACTGGTGCGCAGTTGAAATTGATGCCAAATTTTTTTAAATCTCTTCCTAAATTTTTATAGTTTTGGTATGTTTGCTGTTCTGCGTCTTCAAGCGATGAGTTCGCCACCTCCCCAAATGTGTTTAGTGCTGGGTATGCATTCATGAGAGGAGGTTTGATACGTGCAACTCTTCCACCTTCTTGATCGATTAATATGGGAATGTTCTCATCATTACTCACATCCCTAATAGAGTCTGTTAGATTCTTGAGTTGTTCTGCAGATTCTATATTACGGGCAAACAGTATATAGCCGCATGGATTAGTTGCTTTGAAGAAGTCTATTTCCTCTGATGTTAAAGATGTTCCAGCGATTCCGAAAACTACAGGTTGCTTAAGTTTCATGGCTTCTTAAGTAATATTTTTAATGGTGTATTATCTATATTGAATTTGTCGAATAGTCCAATCATATCTCTAATCGATGAGTCTAGAATTGTTTGTGTAGCACCTTCAATCCTTACAATTAAAGCATTCTGAGTGTTAGATGCTCTAACCAACCACCACATATTATCATTGCTTACTCTAATGCCATCTAAGTCATTAAAATCTAATTTGTTGGTGCGAGCATCGTTTTTTATTTTTTCTATAACTTCGAACTTGCGTTCTTCTTCTATGTCTATCCTAATTTCTGGTGTGGAGTAAGATTTTGGCATTTTATCTACCATTTCGCTGACTGTTTCCGAAGCATTGGACACAATATTAATCATCTTACAGGCGCCAAAAAGAGCATCATCAAAGCCATAGTAGTTTTCTCCAAAGAACAGGTGACCGCTCATTTCACCACCAAGGTTAGCGCCTATCTCACTCATTTTTGCTTTGATTAAGGAGTGGCCTGTTTTCCACATAACAGGAGTTGCACCGAATTGCTTTATGCATTTCATAACCGCATCACTTGTTTTGACGTCACACACTACTTTTAAATCTGGTTCGCGCTTTATTAGATCTTGTGTAAGTATTAACAATATTTGATCACCAAAGATCATGTTACCTTTATTGTCGATGATTCCAAGCCTGTCACCATCTCCATCAAAAGCAATACCAAAGTCGCAGTTGTGTTCCATAACTGTTTTGATTAGCTGTTGCATGTT
Organism: Candidatus Jidaibacter sp.; assembly: GCA_021299995.1. Classification (GTDB taxonomy): domain Bacteria; phylum Pseudomonadota; class Alphaproteobacteria; order Rickettsiales; family Midichloriaceae; genus JAJTIA01. The sequence continues at coordinate 18,165 of JAJTIA010000020.1, forward strand.
TTCAGGTATTGTAGGGTCCGGATGATGATTTGGGAATCGTCCATCAATCTCTGTGTTAATTAGTACGCTTTCAGAATTTTGTATTTGTTTTGAAAGCATTTCTGCAATCTGACCAGTGGCTCCATTACCAGGGTCCCATGCTACTTTTACATGTTTTGGCAAAATGCCTATGCCAAATTTTAATAAATGTTCTATGTATTTTGGTTTGATGTTAATTAATTCTACATGGCCTAAGCCTTCAATAATATTGCCAGAATTTGCAACACTTTGTAGTAATTGTATATCATCACCAAAAAATGGTTTATTTTCCATCACAATCTTAAAGCCATTTTGATGCCCTGGGTTATGGGACCCTGTTATCATAATTCCAGCTGCAGTATTAAGAGTTTTTGAGGCGAAATACATAGTTGGAGTTGCAACAAGCCCAATATCGGAAACCGCACATCCACCATGTAACAGTCCTTCTACAAGGTTGGTATGTAAGTCTGGAGAGCTTAATCTACCATCGTACCCAACGCATACAGTATTTTGTAAGTTGCGCATCTTAAGGATTGTTGCGATAGCTCTGCCCAAAACATATGCATCTTTGCCAAATAGATCTTTTTGATATGTGCCACGTATATCATATGCACGCATTATTACGGGGTTGAACTTATGGTTCTTCATTTTTCTCTCCTGAGTTTTCTGTGAATTCTGATGAGTGAAAGACAAGCTTATCTATGAAGCCGAGATAATGTATTTTTACAACATCAGATAATTTAGATTTGGAAACAGCATCTTTGGCATTTTCTGCCTCAATTATTTCAGACTCTCCTGCTTTCGAATATAATCTGTATGATCCATATTTAAGAGCGATGCTCAGTTTTTTTGGGAATGGATAAGCAGAAAATCTATTGGAGTGATTTTTATCTTCTTTGCTATCATCAGATCCTTTAGATAGCCCATCCATTATATTTTGCAGGTCGTCCATACTAATTTTTATTTTTTGTACATTTAAAGGATAGACACCTTGCTATCCCATTCAAGTCTTTTAAGACCTCAACATATTCTAGGTTATTATTAGATTTAAATATTGCAAGTATATCTTCAAAATGATGATGTCCAATTTCAAAGAATGCAACACCATCTTTGTTTATATATTGATCTATTACACTAGATATATCTATGTATGCTTGTGATCCTTTTAAGTCGCCAAACAATGCTGAATGAGGTTCGTAATTATATACTTCATCGCTCAATTTCTCTTCTGTGTCTATGTAGGGGGGATTGCTTAATATTAAATCAAAATCATGATCATGTATGTTAGAGAACCAATCGGTGTGCACAAACTTACAGCGATCCGATGCGTTGTGTATCAGAGCATTTCGCATCGCTACCTCTAAAGCTGGTAGTTCTATATCTGCAAATAGGCATGTTGCATTCTGGTATTCAGAAAGTACAGATATTCCAAGGCATCCAGAGCCAGATCCTAAATCTAGAATTTTAAGCTCTGCATTTTTGTCGGTAAAGTATTTTAATGTGAGCTCTAAAAAAGCTTCGCTTTCTGGTCTTGGTATTAACACCCTGTTGTCTACGTAAAACGTGTGCTTCCAAAAATCTTTCTCATGTGTAATATAGGCGATAGGCATATATTGCTTGCGTAGTTCTATTAAGTTGAGTGCGCGAGAGAGTTGTGCTTTAGATAATTCACAATCTAGATTTATCAGTATTTCTAAGCGTGCTTTGCCTAATGCTTTGGCTACTAGTAGCTCTGCATCTAAGTCTGGAGTTTGAAGGCCGAGAGTTTTGAATTCTTGCTTTGTTTTGAGTAAGAGATCTTTAATCTTCATGACGTATAGATTATTTGTTGATCAGTGATAATACACTCTAATTTTACATCATTACAGTAAATATTTTGATAGTCTATTTCTTGAAATGCATAGGCGATTCCTACCTTTTTAGCATTTTCAAAGTTAACCAAAGTTTTATCATAGTAACCTTTTCCATATCCAATTCTATTACCATGTTTGTCGAATGCCACTAGCGGTAACATGATTATCTCAGGGATCACTGTATGTTCGATTGATATATGAGGCTCCAAACAAAACTTACCTTGATATAAGTCATCCGTAGAAGAAATCTCTATAAATGTGAGTGTGTCGTATTCATTTATTGAAGGTAAAGCTATTTTGAATCCCTCATCAAGAAGTATGTTAATAAGTGTATGAGTCTCTACTTCGCTCCCTATTGAGTAATAAAGTCCTATTATTTTACTTTTTTGATTAGATAAAAATGCGTAGATTTTATCATATATAATAGAATCTAGATTAGATTTGTCATCCTGTGTAAGTGAATTCCGCTTTTTTAATATTTTTTCTCTTAAGCTTTGTTTCATATGAAAATTCTTGTGATTATCTGAAATCATGTTTTATATTATAAGTTAAGACTATTACCATTCATAGAGAATTTATGCGCGTATTAATTATAGAAGACCATGCACCAACTGCTCAAACCATTGAGATGGCTTTAACAAAGAAAGGCATGGTTTGTGATGTTGCAGATCTTGGTAATGATGGATTAGAAATAACGGATATATACGAATACGACCTTATTATTTTGGATGTAATGTTGCCCGATACTAATGGTTTTGATGTATTGCAAACATTGCGAAGTAATAAGAAGCAAGTGCCTGTCTTGATTCTATCTGGGCTTGGGTCTTCTGAAGATAAGATAAAAGGCTTAGGTTATGGCGCGGACGACTATTTGACAAAGCCATTTGATGTGAACGAGTTAATAGCGCGTGTACAAGCGATAGTACGTAGATCTCAAGGGCATTCGGAGTCTATTGTAGAAGTTGGGTCGTTAAGAGTTAATATAGATAATCACATGACCACTTTTGATGGGGTGCCTCTGCCTGTACCACTTACATCGAAAGAGCAGGCTGTACTAGAGATACTTGCTATGCGCAAAGGTCACTTAGTTACAAAAGAGCAATTCTTAAATCATCTATATAATGGTATGGATGAGCCTGAATTTAAGATAGTTGATGTATTTATTTGTAAAATGCGAAAGAAGCTTGAAAAAGCATCGAATGGTGATAATTATATCGGAACTGTCTGGGGTAGGGGATACGTGCTCAGAGAACCTGAATTAAAAAAAGACTAATGCTTAAAATTGCTTTTTCTATACTGCTTTATATCTTTACAACATTCTTTGCGATTGCAGAAGATAAGGACATATCAGTGCAACTAATAAATACCAGTAATTCTGAATTTGAACTGAAGATACATGTACCTCACGGATGGAATTTGTATAGTAATGATCCAGGTGATTTAGGAGAGAAATTTATAATAGACCTGCGTAACACCAAAAATATACAGAAGTATAAGGTTATTTGGCCAGAGCCTTTAGAATCTGTAGAGGATATTGGAGGAGTGAAATTTCGATATCGTTATTATGAGGGTGATATAGTTGTGCCAGTCGAGATTAAGCGATACGATAACACTCATGAGGCTGATGCTGAAGTGCATTTAGATTATTCTATTTGTAGCTCAATATGCATGAAAAAAAACAAGGTTTTGATCTTTAACTCTAGCGCTTCTATAGGTGAGTCTGAAACATATTGGGACTATTTATATTATGCATTCCTTGCGCTAGTTGGAGGGTTCATACTAAATTTTATGCCATGCATTTTGCCTATATTAAGCTTGAAAATTAACAGCATGGTACAATCTACAAATGTTGTGCGGAACAGTCTTTATACTGTGCTTGGGGTGATATTTGCATTTAATGTCTTGATAGTGATAACATGCGCATTAAAAACAGTAGGAAGCAATATAGGGTGGGGCTTACAGTTTCAAAATCCGTATTATATATCATGCTTGATTGTAGTGCTGATATTCTTTGCAATATCTGTGTATAAGGACACAATAGTATTTTTGCCTGTTAGCATGCAAGGCTATCTTGCAACATATTCGTCTTCTAAGGAGTCGATAAATGCTTTTATAACAGGTGTAGTGTCAACGATGCTTGCTCTCCCATGTACTGCGCCATTCTTGGGCGGTGCTATAGCGTTTGCACTATCTCGTGGTGTGCTAGAAATTGCAGTAATCTTTAATATAGTAGCTATGGGATTTTCATTGCCATATCTATTGCTTGCATTTTGCCCATCTTTGTTAAAATTCATGCCTCGACCTGGTGCTTGGATGCTTGTATTTAAAAAGTTTTTAGCGTGTTTATTAATGCTGACAGCATTATGGTTTTTGTTCATATTATCATCACAAGTTGATTATTTATATGCAGCTGAATTGTTTATAATCACACTAATAATTAGCTATATATTATTTACTACAAGACTAAGCAGACCAGCTAGATTCTACTCCTGTGTTGCCCTTGTTGTAGTTGTAGTAGTATTCAATGTGTTAGATCACAAATATCCAGAGAAAAAGCATGGGGATGTTTACGGAGATCTTGTGGTCAATATTTCAGATTCGCTAGATGCAGGAAAGGTTGTCTTGGTTAACATTACTGCAGATTGGTGTTTAACATGCAAGTATAACGAGCATATGGTTTTACTATCAAAAGATGTGCTCAATTTCATACATGAAAATGATGTAGTGTATATAAATGTGGATTATACGCATCAAGATGAGAGAATTTTGAATTTTATTAAGCAGCACGATAGATACGGTATACCTTTTACAATAGTATTTGGCCCCAAAGCTAGAAAGGGCAAGGTGTTGCCAGAGCTATTGGTTAGCTCTACTTTAATTGAGAAACTGAAGTCTGTGAAATAACTATTGATTGAGGATTTTATTATGCTTGGATAAAACGAAACTTATTCTTTCCCCATGACTTTTAATAGTCCCTTGTTTCGTGAGTGTTTTGAAAAAGTTTTTACAGATGAGACATCCGCATTATCACACGATATAGAATCTGAGCGTGTTTTCAAAATGCAATTGAATTTGATAAAAGATAACGTTCTTAATAAAGGATTTTATGTGTCAAATGGGTTAGAGTATCGAACTTCATATTATGTTATGCAAGGGATCTTGGAAAAAGCGTTAGCAAAGTCTATAGCAAATAAAGTTGAAGATTGCGATTATATGTGATATAGTAAAAGGAAAATGTCAGGATCAAATAGTCAAGATTTCAGAAGAAAAGTAATAGAGCATGTTAAGAAAGGGAATAGTTGTCATAGTGCTTCTATGAAA
>JAJTIA010000057.1 GCA_021299995.1 Candidatus Jidaibacter sp.
AAGCTAGCTCCCTAGCTTTTCTTAACTCAATCAAATTTTTATATTGCACTATAAAATGCTTTATTTGAGCACGTATAGCTTCACCATCTTTAGCCTTTTTAAGATATGAAGCGTATGTTTCATATGATGATGCATCTAAATCATCGTTTTTTTTATTCTCACACCATTTTGTATAACTTTCAAAGCATGTAGCACGATTTATAAATCTAATCTTCTCTTTTTTACATGTACTGCTCACACTACTTGCAATGGCTTTAAGAGATTCCGCATCCACATTGAGTTCAGCACTTAGTGCAGCATCATCTAGCTTTATTAAATCTTCTATTGAAGAATTGCTACGCATAATACAACTTTAATTTTTTACACTGTAATTATACTATTCATTTGTTAAATTTGTATTAACAGCATACCAAATTCCCATATTAAATGAACAGCAAACACTGCTAAGGGTAACTCATGTAAAATTACAAGAGATGAGATGGTAACAATTGCGTTATCACTTAAAGTGATTGGGTGTTTTTGGTTAGATAAGAGGTATACAATTTGAATTTAAGAGATATAATCTATGTCAATAATAAAGGTGGTATTATAACTCATAATGGCTAGTTACATAGATAATATTAGAAATTTCTCAATTGTTGCCCATATAGATCACGGTAAATCTACCCTTGCAGATAGAATAATTGAAATGTGTGGAGGTCTTGAAAAACGAGAGATGCAAGCACAAGTTCTGGATTCTATGGATATTGAGAAAGAGCGTGGCATCACAATCAAAGCACAAGCAGTAAGACTATTATATAAAGCAAAAAACGGCCAAACATATACCTTTAATCTAATTGATACACCCGGGCACGTAGACTTTTCATACGAAGTGAGTAGATCGCTCGCTGCTTGCGAAGGCTCTATTCTTGTTGTGGATGCAAGCCAAGGCGTGGAAGCGCAAACACTAGCAAACGTGTATCAGGCAATAGATAATGGCCACGAGATAATAACAGTACTAAACAAGGTAGACTTGCCTGCAGCGGATGTGGACCGAGTTCAAGAGCAGATTCATGAAGTGATTGGCCTAGATACAGAAAATGCAATAGGTATCTCTGCAAAAACTGGCTTGAATGTAGACCAAGTATTAGAAGCGATTGTAGAATATCTACCAGCACCTAAAGGTGATGAAACCAAGCCTCTTAAAGCGCTCCTTGTAGATAGCTGGTATGATGCGTATCTTGGTGTTGTTATTTTAGTTCGCGTTATAGATGGATCTATCCAAAAAGGCATGAAGATCAAGATGATGTCAAACGGTGCAAATCACACCATAGATAGCGTTGGTATCTTTACTCCTAAAAAAGTACAGTTGGATTCTTTGCGCGCTGGTGAAGTTGGGTTCATCACCGCAAATATAAAACAAGTTGCCGACTGTAACGTTGGGGATACAATCACAGATGAGAAGAGGCAATGTGATTCTGCTCTTTCTGGGTTTAAACAATCGAAGCCTGTAGTGTTCTGCGGCCTCTACCCTACTGATGCTGGCGAATTCAACCATCTAAAAGAAAGCTTAGGCAAACTACGTCTTAACGATACAAGTTTTGAATTTGAAGCCGAATCTTCTAACGCATTAGGTTTTGGGTTTAGGTGTGGATTCTTGGGCCTATTACACTTAGAGATCATACAAGAACGTTTAGATCGTGAATTTGACTTAGATCTTATTACAACTGCACCAAGCGTGATATATAAAATGCACATGCGCTCAGGCGATGTGATAGACATGCACAACCCTGTCGATATGCCGGATCCAACACATATAGAGTATATGGAAGAACCATGGATTAAAGCAACAATCATGCTACCAGATGAATATTTGGGTACAGTACTTTCTTTATGTACAGAAAAACGTGGTGAACAGCTTGACCTCAACTACGTTGGCAACCGCGTTATGTTGATATATAGACTACCGCTCAACGAGATAGTGTACGACTTTTATGATCGCCTAAAATCCTGTTCTAAAGGATATGCTAGCTTTGATTGGCAGATGGATGAGTATAGAAGAAGTGACCTTGCTAAAGTCTCTATTTTAGTGAATGCAGAATTAGTTGATGCGCTCTCGATGATCGTGCACAAGTCTAAAGCAGAATATAGAGGTAGAGAGATTTGTACTCGCCTTAAAGATTTGATACCAAGGCACATGTTTGCTATTCCTATACAGGCTGCAATCGGTGGTAAAATTATAGCAAGAGAAACAATCAGTGCGATGCGTAAAGACGTAACAGCAAAATGTTACGGTGGTGACGTTACAAGAAAGCGTAAACTGTTAGATAAGCAAAAAGCTGGTAAAAAGCGTATGAGACAATTCGGTAAGGTTGAGATACCTCAATCTGCCTTTATTGCAGCGTTAAAGGTTAAAGATGAAAAATAATATCGACATAGATATTTCAAAGTACATAGGTATTTCTACAGATTCTAGAGATATAAAGGAAGGCTACATATATGCTGCCATCAAAGGGTCCCATTTTAACGGAGAAGACTTTATTGAAGAAAGCGTGTCTCAAGGAGCAAATCTAGTACTTATAAACCATGATTCTACATACGATAAACCATGCCCTACTCCTATCCTCAAAGTAGAAAACATCAGGCTTGCTGTCTCTTATCTGGCATCACTATTATATCCAAAACAGCCATCTAATATCGTTGCAATCACTGGTACCAATGGTAAGACATCAAACGCATATTTTTATAATCAATTTGCAGAGCTTTTAGGATACAAAAGCGCATGCATTGGAACATTAGGGCTTATATCTAGTCATAAAACATTCCATCAATCAAAAGATATACTAACCTCACCAGCTTCTATCACGATGCATAAAATGCTAGACTCTCTAGCGTCTGATAATATTAATCATGTCGCGATTGAGGCATCAAGTCATGGTCTCGATCAACATCGCATAGATTGTGTGCGTATCAAAGCTGCAGCATTTACAAATTTTACTCAAGACCATTTAGATTATCATCATGATATGGATTCTTATTTCAAAGCCAAGATGAGGCTTTTTACTGAGGTTATGATTAATGGCGCTGCTGTAATAAATGCAGACATGCCAGAGTTTGATAATATAGTAAAGCTCATTGGATCTCGCAACAAGATTGTATCGTATGGCCAAAATGGAGCAGAATACAAGCTTATAGCATTTGGCGACCAACATATCGAGTTTGAAGCATACGGAAAACGCTTTAAAAGTAAGATAGGGCTTAATGGCTATTTCCAAGCACAAAACCTGTTAAGCAGCATAGCATTATGTGTTGCAACTGGTCTGAAGATAGAAGACTTGGTATCAGTAATACCTCAAATACAGGCTGCACCTGGTAGACTAGAGCAAGTTGCAGAAACTCGTGGGGCAAAAATATTCATCGATTACGCGCACACGCCAGACGCATTAGAAAAAGCCCTATCCAATTTAAGGGCTGAATGCAAAGGCAAACTTTTTGTTGTATTTGGCTGTGGTGGCGATAGAGATAAAGCGAAACGCCCTATCATGGGTCGGATAGCATCTGACCTTGCAGATGTTGTGATAATATCTGATGATAACCCTAGGTTCGAAGACCCTGCGCAGATCAGAAGGGAGGTAGTAGAAGGTGCTAAAGGCGCATATGAGCTAGACAACAGAAAACATGCTATATCTTATGCAATCGGACTGCTACAAGAGAATGATATACTGCTTGTTGCTGGTAAAGGTCATGAAACATACCAGATAATTGGAGACATAAAAGTGTACTTTTCAGATCACGAAGAGATCATGTCTTGCATCTTTCCAAGTTAAAATAAAAAATCATCAAATCGCATACACTAATAATAGCTATCTTATATCAAACAACCATTCTCTGGATCAACTCCTTTAAAGTGCGACATCGTTTCTACATAAATTGCGTTATATGTTTTATATATATATCCTGTTGCAGTTTCAGCAATTGACATTGAGTTCTTCTCTTTACCTTCGGGACTATTTACTTCTTTTTCCGCTTCTAATATCGCAATAACTCTGTTCTTTAAAGATGGATGTGATGCAAATGATTCCATAAACCAAGAATATGTGGAATAGAAGTATCCCTTTGGTGTTTTAACACTATTTGGTATTTCATTATGAAGCGATATAAGCGCGTGTTTTAAGGGTGTGCCATAACCCAAAGATACAGCAAAATTATCTGCCATATACTCATTTTGGCGCGATACAGCGGAAATTCCAACAAATTTAAATAATGCAAAAGCAGACCTAGCTGCATAGAAGGATGTACCTTTTTCACATTCTGTTTTATTATTGTTTTTATAATTGTTTTTATTATCGCACTCTTCTTTTTTGGCTAAATACGCTTCTATACCATCTATCATGATCAATAAAGACCTAGATAAACAACCTATCATTGCATGTCTTCCAGTGATATGACCAAACTCGTGCGCTATAACACCTTCAAGCATTTCGTTAATATTTGGAATAGATTGATCAGTATTATTATTCGTACGCTTATCTTCATTCGTACGCTTATATTCTCCCAAAGTAGCTAATAAGCCTGTAGATACATAGACAGCAGCAGTTTTTTGTGTCATACCTACTGCAAATGCATTAGGTTCATGACTCTTATAAGAGTACACTTTTATATTCTTCCAATCCGTCTTCATTTCCTCAGCAATCTTTCGCTTCACTACGTCAGCAATCTTTCCCTTCACTACGTCGGCAGCATCCCATATCTTACCTTGTGTGACTTCTACAGCATTATGAAAGGTACGATATTGCCAATTAATTATATAAGGCGATGCATAATATTGAACAATTAAAAAAGCTGCTTCTAAGCCACATATCTGCAATAGCCCAAGCCCTCCACATGTAATACTTGCAATATATCCAATAGCTAAACATGTGCCAGCGAGATAAGAATAACAACGAAAAGTTGGGAAAGATGAACGGAATGTATTAGTCATATATTTTGCGCAAATTGAGAATTAACGAAAGCAATTTTAGCAATATCAACCATAAAATTCAAGCAAAATGTTGATATTGAATAGAAATATATCAGTCATATTTTAGCTGATCAATAGTAAAATATGTGGTATAAGTGTGTTCAAAATATTTGATATCGTTGGGGAATTTATGAAAATCAATGCAAATGACATAAGAGTTGGCAACGTTTTAGACCATGAAGGTAAGCTTTGGGTCGTTATGAAAACTATGCATACACAGCCTGGCAAAGGTGGTGCTTACATGCAAGTTGAGATGAAAGAGATGAAATCTGGCACAAAAACAAACATCAGATTTAGAAGCAGTGAAGCTGTTGAAAAAGCTCATCTTGATACAAAAGACTATCAGTTCCTTTATTTGAACGGCGATCTGTGCGAGTTTATGGATACCACAACATACGAGCAGATTTCTCTATCTAAAGAATTATTAGGAGATAAAGAGCCATTTTTACAAGACGGAATGATTGTAGCACTCGAGTTTCATGGCGAAACACCAGTTTCTGTATTATTACCAGAGACAGCAGTACTAAAAATTGCAGAATGCGAACCAGTTGTAAAAGGTCAGACAGCTGCATCTTCGTACAAGCCTGCAGTGCTAGAAAATGGTGTGAAAGTTTCTGTTCCACAGTTTGTTAATCAAGGTGATAAAGTTGTAGTGCGCATTTCAACAATCGAATATATAGAAAGAGCAAAATAATGCCAATATCTGAAGATAAATTACGTAGTTTGCTTGAAGAAACATTCTCTGACGCAGAAATCGAAATCAAAGACTTAGTTGGAGATCGAGACCACTATGAGGTTTCTATCACCTCTGCTGCTTTTTCAAACGTATCTAAAGTACAGCAACATAGATTGGTAATGGACTCACTAGGTGGCATTGTTGGCACAACACTGCATGCAATATCCATAAAGACATACGCTAAATAACAGATTGCCTAGTAGTCCTAATAAGTATAAATTATTTATAAAGAGACGTATTAATAAATCTTATAAATGATCAATATAGCTCTAAAAATATTGATAGGTGATAGAGCTAAGTACATCGGTCTTGTATTTGGCATAACGTTCGCAACACTTCTTATCGCGCAGCAGGTTTCTATATTCATAGGTATAATGTCTCGTACTGCTGGCTCTATTTATGCAGTATCAGAAGCAGATATATGGGTGATGGATACCAGAGTACGCTATATAGATGAAGTAGAGCCTATGAGGGATATAGAACTCACAAATATCAGATCTGTAGGCGGAGTTGAATGGGCTGTACCATTTTATAAGGGTCTCACAACAATTAGAATGCCAAATGGTTTAACTCAGCAGGTACAACTTATTGGAGTAGATGATGTTAGCTTAATAGGCATATGCCCAACAATGGTAAAAGGCGAGATGAATTCCATATTATATCCACAAAGTGCATTAATAGATAGTAATGGATTTAAGTTCACATGGCCAAATGAGCCTTTAGCATTAGGTAAATATATAGAATTAAACGATAATAGATTAATAATTAATGGTATTTGCGAGGCATCACCTACATTTTTAACATTTCCAATTCTATATATCACATACAACAAGGCGATGGAGGTCACTCCCCCACAGCGCAATAAAATGTCTTTTGTCTTGGTTAAAGCTAAAGAAGGATACAATCTTCAAGATTTAAAACAATCTATCGAACACAATACAGATTTAAAAGCTTTAACCCAAAATGAATTTGCTTGGAAAAGCATTAATTACTATTTAGAACGCACTGGCATTCCAATAAATTTTGGTATTACTATTATGCTCGGAGTAATTATTGGAGGTGCAATTACAGCACAAACTTTCTATATCTTTGTAGTGGAAAACCTAAAACAATTTGCAGCAATGAAGGCAATTGGAGTCACAAATTTTCAACTGTTTAAAATCGTATTTACTCAAGCATCACTTGTATATGTTTTGGGTTATAGCTTAGGCATTGGTTTAACAGCTTTATTCTTTTTTATCACAAAAGATGCACCAGCACTTAAAGGCTTTGTACTACATTGGCAAGTTATGTTCGGAACTGGCGCATTGATTGCAGTGATTATCATAGGATCAATCATATTTAGCTTACGCAAAGTATTCAGTCTTGACCCTGCTATTGTATTTAGAGGTTGATATAAATGACAACTTCTATTGCAATTCAAAACATTGTCAAAGATTTTCCATTAGGTGATTCTTCTATAACAGTCTTGCACGACATTTCTATAGAGATAAACAGAGGAGAGCTAACAATGATTGTTGGACCATCAGGGTGTGGCAAAACAACTTTAATCTCTATTATATCAGGCATACTATCTATGACATCTGGCGATATAGTTATAGCTGGAAATAGTTTGAAAAAAATGAGCGATACTGAAAAAGTCCTATTTAGAAGAAAAAACATTGGATTTATATTTCAGCAATACAATCTATTACCAGCACTTACAGCAGCAGAGAATGCCGCGATGCCTTTGTTTGCTGATAATGTAGGAGATGATGCAATAACGAAAGCTATCGATATACTAAATAAAATAGGAATGGAAAATCAAAGCAAAAAGCTTCCTAATCAGCTTTCTGGTGGTCAACAACAGCGTGTTGCGATAGCAAGAGCCCTCATTCATAATCCAAATATCATAATTTGCGATGAGCCAACAGCAGCTCTTGATGCAAAAACTGGCAAATCTGTAATGGAGATACTTAAAGATATAGCAACAACAAAAGATCGTATAGTGATAGTGGTAACACACGATAACAGGATATTTCACTTCGCAGACAGGATAATAGAAATGAGCGATGGATCTATTATAGGAGATTATAAAACAGAAGATTTTATTGAGAAGGAGAATACATGAAGATATCAGATATATTTATAAAGAATTGGAAGCTTCCAGTAATAGCATTAGTAGGAATATGCTTTGCTCTATATTCTGTAATATCATTGCGTTCAGCAGATAAACATGAAATTTCAATATCTCCGCCTATTGCTCCATATCAAAATGCTATAGCAGGCATTGGCATTGTTGAACCAAAAAGTGAAATTATTTCAATAAGTACTGAGCTTGCAGGCGTGTTAAGGGAAATGCATGTGAAAGTAGGAGACTCTGTGAAAAAAGGAGATCCATTATTTTCCCTAGATCAACGCGATGTAGATGCACAGATCGCCATTTTGAATGCATCTTTAGAAGTAGCTAACGCTCAACTTTTAGATGCAGCCGCTCAATTTGAAATAGTAAAATCAATGGATGATAGACGTGCTGTTGCAAAAGAAGATTTTTATAAACGCAAATATGCAGAACAAATTGCAGCAGCTAAAATTCAAGAAATACAGGCTCAACTCAATCAAGCTCATACAACAAAAGAACGAATGACTGTTCTCTCTCCGATTACAGGAGAAATACTTGAAGTGAATATAAGGCCAGGTGAATATGCAAGCACAGGCAATTTATCTGCGCCTTTAATAGTCATGGGTGACATGCAAACTTTAAATCTACGAGTAGAAATTGATGAAGAAAATGCAGGAAAAATAAATGCAAATTCCGAAGCAAAAGGAATGTTAAGGGGAGACCCTGACAACGATCTTAATCTTAAATTTATACGTTTTGAAGAGTATATAAGAGGAAAGCAAAATCTGGCAGTTGCAGGGCAACGTGTCGATACTAGAGTAATACGTGTAATATATGAGATACAAAATCCCAATAAAAAGATCAGAGCTGGCCAGCAAATGGATGTTTATATAGCTCAATAAAGCATTGTTAACTGAACAAAATTACTTCTGGATATCTGTATTACAAGAGTACTCGCTATAATAACATGTACCTAATGACAAAATAACAGATGAACCTATGCAAACAGTAGAAAATCTATTCTCTATATTATAAGGTATCAATGCGATAGCTGATGACGCAATATAACATGATGTTGTGATCGCTATTTTAGACTGCGCTTTGTCGCTAATATAGCTAAAGCAGTATAAAAGAGTCATATTATATGATATCTTATAATATTTATAGGAATAAAGAGATGAGATGTCATATTCAATGGAGTGCAGAAAGAAGGTATTAAAATTAGAAGAAGCTGGTGAGACGTTTCTAAAATTGTCG
>JAJTIA010000052.1 GCA_021299995.1 Candidatus Jidaibacter sp.
AGTAAAACCATGCACTGCATCTAAATCAATAGTAAAACCACGCACTGCATCTAAATCAATAGTAAAAAACAACTCAACCAAACACATGCTTTTAAGCTTAGACTCCGGCACTACAACTGTGATTCTTTCTCATCTTGCATCTACGTATTTGGAAGTAGAAGTGCATCCTACAGCAAAAATCATTTTAGGTGCAGCTGTCGCATATGGGGTTTATTCACATCTTGAAAAACAACAAGGGCCAGAGACATCCCTATAATAAGGATGGTGGCGCGTAATTGGACCACAATCTACTACAGCCCTACACCTTAATTTCAGATAGAACTCCCTCCATCTCTGCAAACGAAGGCTGATATTTGGATGGGATATTACCACGGCCTATTTCTATCGATACTTGAGGAGCATTGCCTTTTAAGTGCGCAATTATTATATCACGAATAATCAAATAAAATTGTCCATCTTGCTCATAAAACGACTTGATTTTATTAGACATTGGACCAACAAAACAATAAGCCAAGAACACACCTAGAAATGTACCAACTAAAGCGCCTCCTATCATTCCCCCTAGAATCTCTGGTGGCTTATCGATACTTGCCATAGTTTTAATTACACCAAGCACAGCTGCCACGATACCAATTGCTGGTAAACCATCCGCAACATTTTGTAGTGCTCCACTCGGTGCAAGTGCTTCATGGTGATGTTTATCTATAAGTTTTTGCATAACATCTTCTATTTGAAATGGATCTTCCAAACTCATAGATACCATCCTTAAGGTGTCACATATAAAATCCAATGCAAAATGGTCATGTGCTATCTTAGGAAATTGTGTAAAAATCGTGCTTTCATGTGGTCGCTCTATGTGCTCTTCTACAGCGAGAAGCCCTTTTGTCTTAATTGTTTTGGTCACCATAAACATCAAACACAGCAAATCAGCATAATCTTGTTTACTCCATTTTGCGCCTTTAAAACACTTACTTAAATCTTTTAAAGCAGCTTTTGCAACATCACCTTTATTAGCTATTAAAAATGCACCTACTGTAGCGCCGCCTATCATTGTCATTTCATATGGTAAAGAATGTAATATTACATCCATCTTACCACCAGCCATAGAATAGCCTCCAAATACCATCACGAAGACTATAACAATACCAATAATCGGAAGCATGCATTTATACCTGTTTTATAGATTGATAAAAAATCAAAATTGATCTAATAATTAACAAATGTCTTTGAAGAAGTGTCTTTTGTCAAGAACCTCTTCAACTAGTTTACAATTTAAGAGCTTTTATGATAATAGCATACGCATTAACAAAAGAATCAAAGCTACAGAAATTCGAGATTGAAGCTGATGATCCGCTGCCTAAAAACGTTGTTTGGATTGATCTTATAGAGCCTTCTATAGAAGAAGAAAAAAAAGTTGAAAAAGTCTTCAAGATCGATACTCCGACACGAGAAGAGATGGATAAAATAGAGGTTTTAAGCCCCTTTTACAAGGAAGATGATTCATATTATATGACAATCACCTCTATAAATAAACTTGATCAAGATTATCCTGAAGGCACAGCTATTACTTTTATTCTTACACCTAAGGCGCTAGTAACACTGAGATATTCTAGACCTCGTGCGTTCACATCATTTTCATCACGAGCTTTGCGCAACTCATCTCTTTGCCAAACTCCTGATCTAGCACTTGAAGGGTTGGTAGAATCTATAGTGCATGGCCTTGCCGATTCTTTGGATAAAACAGGCACAAGCATTGACCAACTACTAGTAGATGTGTTTGATAAGCCTTCCAATATTAAAGATCGCAAAAAAGCTTTGAAAAAACATCTTCCTGAGGATGACAACAACTCTTCAAATCCTAATTTACACTACACAAACTTAATTAAAAAAGTTGGTAGAGCTGGAAACTTGATATCTAAGATTAAAGAGAGCCTTGTAAGCTTGAATAGAATGTTGATTTTCTTTAGTCAGATTGATGAAAACAGGTATCTATCTAAAAAAGATCATCGTGTTAGGTTCCGCAATCTAACACGCGAGATCATGTCGCTTACAGAGTATGCAAACTTTCTTGCACAAAGAAATGGCTTCTTACTTGATGCTACATTAGGCATGATTAACGTTGAACAGAACTTGATTATAAAAGTCTTCACAGTAGCAGCAGCGGTATTTCTACCTCCAACATTGATCGCAAGTATATATGGAATGAACTTTCATCACATGCCAGAATTAGATTGGACATTGGGATACCCATTTGCTCTTGTGTTAATAGTACTCTCAGCTGTATTGCCATACTATTATTTTAAGCGTAAGGACTGGTTATAATGTACGTAAAAAGTCTGCTATTCCTATTTATAGCAGCGCTTCTTCCAGCGTGTTCACAAAATGCTTTATATTACCAGAAACCTGCTTTTTACGCTTATATCATAGAAGATTTAGACAACGCTCGTGTATATGACGAGTACAATTCGTTGGTATACGCAACACCAGCAAGCTGCCTTAAAACAGTGACTGGGTCTCTTGCATTGAAGATTCTAGGCGAGGATTTTAAATTTGAAACAAAGCTTTATCATGACACACAACACAACAGCCTTATTATCAAATTTAGTGGAGATCCGACTTTAACATCTGCTGATTTAATTGCGTTATTAGAGTCTTTTCAAGGAAAGAAATTTAATAAAATTATTTTAGATGGATCTGCCTTTAAGACAGAGGAACATTCGCCATTCATCAACTTAGAAGATATTGGCACATATTACGCACAACCAATCTCAGCGATCAATATCGATAGAAATTTAATCAAGCTTACAATCGCTCAAAATGCCTCTGTAACAAATGACTCTGGATACAATGTAAAATCTAGATTAGAGGCAAACAATGAACCTACAAGATTTAGAATAACAGCAGCTGATCGTACAATATTTATCTATGGCAATATCAAGTCAGGATCGGCACAACCCGAACTATATATCTCACCCCGAGAATCAAAGACCTATGCCATACTCAAGATGGAAGAAATTCTGAGGCAATTACAAATTGATGCAGCACTTGAGATAGAGCAGTATACCACCTACAATGCAAAACTAGTTTCAACACACTACTCTCCACCCTTAGGAGAATTTATAAAGCCTGCTATGAAGATTTCGGATAACTTTGTATTCGATATTTTATATCTCAAGCTTTCACACAATGCGCTTGGAGATCAAATAAAATATTGGGAAGATGGAGACAGGGCATACAAAGCTCTTATTCAAGAACATTTCGATTTAGATGTATCTGATGCATTTTTTGCAGATGGTTCTGGGCTTGCACGCCATACACGTATTCAACCTGCACAGCTAGTTGAGATACTAAAAAAAGCAGCAACCATACCAAGCTTTAAGGAGTCTTTAACACAGGCTCGTGAAGATAAAAGCACATTAAAAAACAGCAATCTGCCCAGCAGCATCAAAGCAAAAACTGGCTCTTTAACTTCAATACGATGCTTGTGTGGCTTTATTGAAGGAGAGAGTGAAGACAAAGCTTTTGTTATTATGTCATCTGCTTTTAGCCCATCAAATGGTAACATAAAGAATGTTATAGAAAATTTGATCACAACACACGCAGAATAGACAGCGTTAATTCTTTATTAATATCCTCATATTATACTATTATTAGTAGAAATATTATTAAGTGTGCATTGATGAAACGTTCTATTAAAGAAGAAAAGGAGATCAAAAGAAAGCTCGAAACTGTTACAACTCAAATTCCTGGGCTTATAGAGCAGTTGTTTGATATACAAAAAAAATATCTGGATGCACATGCAGATATGGATGAAGCTGAGCTTCAAACAAAAACAAAGAAGATACTACCATATGGAATGCAAATGATATATCGTAAAGCTATCCTTGCATGTGGCATCAGAGAGCAAGACTTAGGCAATGACGTCTCTGCTGTAATGCAAAGCTCAGTATTCAACTCCCTACAAGAATCAGATAAAAAACAACTGCTTGATACTGCAAAGAAGTATAACCAAGCTATGAACAATTTAGAAGCTTGTATTACAGATGATTTGGTAAATGAGTTTGTTAATAATAGTAAAAAAACGTATGCAGAGAAGCAAGCGCTAATAAATAAAACAACTGTGCTCGCTATTCTTGCAACACTGCTTTTCATTACAGCTGTTACCGCTTTAATTTTGTCTTTCGGTATATTAGGCCCTACAATTCCTGTTGGTATTATGGTTGCAACTACTCTCTTAAGTGCTGCAGCAGAAGTTCCTGTGATTATGAATCTAAATAACGCATCAGAAGAACTAGAGTTAATGGATGCTAGTAATAGTCATTCCAAGCAACTAGAAACAGAATGTACGCAGCTTATTGAACAATTAAAGTCCGAGCTCAGCACAACACTCAAACCCGAACAGAAAGAACAGAAAGAACAGGAAAATAGTCAGCTCTTAAAGCGATTTGGACAAATGGAAGCTTTGAATAAACATAATAATTGTACGAAAGCTACACCTACACAAAATACATCACCTCATGATCGCACTCTTAAGCCCTTAGAGAACGCGTGTGAAATTCTAAACGATATTGTAAATCCCTCTAAAGGAGTTGGTAGATAAACTGTTAATTACAGTTTATGAAACACCTTGCTCTCCAGATAAAGCACCTATCTGATTGTAATGTTGAGAAATTTTATAACAAGCATAAATACCCGCAGCGTTTAATGCTATATCTAAACCTATGATTTTAGTTTGAAAACATACGCCCTGCTCTAATACTTGAGCAGCAATAACTATTGGACACATAAGACTACATACATATGCTAGAAAATCTATATTAAGATGTTTATTTTCAACTAGTTTATGTGTAGCTACTAAGGCACCGCACAGGAGTGTTAGAGCACCCAATCGATATGCATATGTTTGTGCATTATCTTTCAACAGGATTACTGCACCCATTAAACTTGTATCCTTAGGAAACATAATAGCAGCAGAAGTAGATATGATATTAACAAATGTTAAAGCTAGAAAAAATTTATTATGGTGCCACTCTTTATCAGATAGTGCTTCTACGCACCTGCCCACATTGGACTCTATTAGAGATATGCTATCATCTTTATTCAAAAGCTCTCTATACATTTGATATGCTTTATAAAATGGTGATAATTTTAAGCACAAAACAAATGCTTCTTCATCTTGTAGCGTAGGATTCTCACTTTTAATCCTATCAATGTTTTTTTTCAAGATATAAGAAATGCACACCTTTCTATAACAATCCATCCATTTCACACGTATTTCTTCTTTAGATGGCATTGTTATCTTAGAGTCAGCAACATTGGCAATCTCTTTGCTATATCTTTCATATAAATCACTTAGTTTCTTGAATTCTGCTTCAGAACCACCTTCTTTATCTAGATGCAACTTTAAAGCAGCGTTGCAATAGTCTTTGTTCAATGCTTGTGGTATTTTTGGCAGTTCAGTGAGATCTAATAACTTTTTAAGCTCTTCTATCTCTTCTGTACTTAGCGTTACAACATTTGATGTAACATCTACCTTCACACCACATAAATCATTGAGAAAAAGCACAAATGCAGGTATATGCAACTTTGTTTTTGTATATGCATCTGGGTCATTGGCAGCAAGAGCAAGTTGAAAAAGTGCAAAAACTTTATCTAGCTCTTTTATAGCATCATCCACCTCTGCATTAGCTGGTATGCTATAATCGTTGTTATCTTGAGATTTTGGATTGATGATTTCACTCCTCACCTCTGCAATAAACTTGATCAAACTCCAACAAGTAGCTGCATTTGAAGAATTAAAAGGTGGGTAGTACTCTTGACACTCAAATACCGTTAGTGATGCAGGCAATACACCTAGCTGAGAAGCCATTTTTTTTACAAAATGGTAATGTTATAACCTCATCAGGTTTTTTACCAGAAAGCGCTATTGCACCCTTAAGAATGTGTAATTTCAGATCACTCTCTTTATCAATCCATTTATCTAGCATTTCAACAAACTCGTACTTATATTATAGTTTTCGTTTAAATTCTATCAGATCATGCACACAGAATCAACGAATTATCAGGTTTATCCATCAAAAACTTCGAGTACTGAAACATATAAAGCTCTCAGCAATTCATATTGTGCGCCTGACGCAGATTGGGCAGCGTTACCCACGAACGAATCCATCCTTGTAAAAGAAATGGTATTGGATACTGCATTGTCTATTAGCACTGAGAGGACTCTCTCTATAGGCTTTAGCTATTAACAAAACCTCTATTTCTCTTCGTAGTATTCCATAACTAACTTGTTTAGAAGCATAACACCGAAGCCTGTAGCACCTTTTGTTTGCGTGTCTGAGCCTGATTTATCCCAAGCCATACCAGCGATATCCAAGTGTGCCCAAGGTGTTTTATCGATAAATCTGTACAAGAATTGCGCAGCAGTTGCGCTACCTGCTCCTCTACCAGAACCTACGTTCTTGATATCTGCAATCTCCGAGTTAATCTGCTTATCGTAAAATTCATCAAGCGGCATGCGCCATACTTTATCACCACTCTTCTTGCCAGCTTGGTATAGTTGATCTGACAATGTATCGTCATTACTAAACATTCCTGCACAGTAGTTCTCACCAAGCGCTACAACTATAGCACCAGTAAGCGTTGCAAGGTCTATGATAGCTCTTGGTTTATATGTTTGTTGAGTATATGTAAGCGCATCACACAAAATCAAGCGACCTTCTGCATCTGTATTATCTACTTCTATAGTTTGACCAGAGTAGCTTGTTATAACATCGCCAGGCCTTTGTGCATTACCAGACGGCATATTTTCAACAAGGGCAACTACGCCTACCACATGCACCTTAGCTTTTCTTTCTGCGAGTAACCTCATAGCACCTGTTACAGCGCCTGCACCACCCATGTCATATTTCATATCTCCCATGTTTGCAGATGGCTTAATTGATATGCCACCACTATCGAATGTTACCCCTTTACCTACAAAAGCTATAGGTGCTTTGCTTTTCGACTTCACACCAATCCACTCCATTGCAACCAAGTATGGCTCTTTTTCACTACCTTGAGCAACAGCAAGAAGAGCATTCATCCCCATCTTCTTCATCTTTTTCTCATCTAGCATAGTTATCTTAACGCCCAATTTTGCTAAAGCCTTACATTCCTTCATGAATGTTTCTGGATACAACACATTGCCTGGCTTAGACACTAGATCTTTAGTAAAGTTCACATTTCGTACTATGATCTCCACACTCTCCAGCATGTCCTTGGCAGCTTTTTCATTATCTAAACAGAAATTCAGCTCTTTTAATGAGACTTTATTATCATCTTTCTTAGCAACAAAATACTCAACAAACTTGTAATTTTTAAGCGCACAACCTTTATAAATATGAGCTGCTATCTCTGCTTCAGAAAACTTTTTCAGCTTAAAGTTAACAGAAACTGTTGCAGACGCCCTCTCCTGAGCATTCATCGCTGCTGAGATTTTACCTCCCAATGATTTCAAACCAGCAGCACATAACTCGTCAAGCTTACCAAGCCCCATCAAAATCACATTTTCAAATTCTGCACTACCAGATGGCATAAAAGAGAGAATTTGCCCTTTCTTGCCTTTAAACTGAGGGTTAGCAGTTAATGCCTTCTTTACATCTGCCGCATAGTTGTATTTATACAACGGAGCTTGAAATTTCAAGCTTTCGTCTATAAACATTACGGCTTGATTCCCTTTTGCTTTGATAGAATTAACAAGGTTAGCTTTCATATTCACAATTCCAATTTATAGGTAATATACTATAATATTGACAGTTTTTGTTTTTTGTAAATTTATAAAATGACTATCGCAGAGAAAATTTTTCATCATGTATCAGAATCTCAATTAAACGAGATCTCATTATTTTTAAAACCATATTTGAAGGCTGGCAGTATTATCTTCTTAAAAGGTGACTTAGGTGCTGGAAAGACTGCTTTTACCAAATCTCTTGCAGCAATTTTAGGAGCAAACATGCCAGAGGTAAGCAGCCCAACATTTAATATATTGCAAATCTATCAGTGTGCTGCTATCGAATTATGGCATCTAGATTTGTATCGAATCGAAGAGCTAGACGAGATACGGAATTTGGGCCTAGAGGATGGGTTTGCAAACAGCATCACCGTAATTGAGTGGCCAGACATTATAGAGCAGAGATTGAAAGCAAGTAATATTATACGCATTGCCATAGAATTTGAAGATGATGAGCTTTTAAGAAAAATTCGTATTTACTAA
Organism: Candidatus Jidaibacter sp.; assembly: GCA_021299995.1. Classification (GTDB taxonomy): domain Bacteria; phylum Pseudomonadota; class Alphaproteobacteria; order Rickettsiales; family Midichloriaceae; genus JAJTIA01. The sequence goes on from JAJTIA010000052.1 coordinate 8,255, forward strand.
AAGGTATAAAATCTGTATTTTAAGGCTATGCAACTAATCATCAGAGAATGTAGAGTGCTTAAAAAAGCAAAATTTTATTTTAAAACTTTCGTCTTGTATGAGCTGTTTTTCGGCCTGTACATTACTTTAAAATACTTTTTCAAGAAAAAGGCTACATTGAATTATCCTTATGAAAAAGGCCCTTTAAGCCCTAGATTCAGAGGTGAGCACGCATTAAGGCGTTATCCTAACGGAGAAGAACGCTGCATTGCATGCAAGCTGTGTGAAGCAATTTGCCCAGCACTTGCAATTACAATTGAAGCAGAAACAAGGGAAGATGGAAGTAGACGTACGACAAGATACGATATAGACATGACAAAATGCATATATTGTGGTTTGTGCCAAGAGGCTTGCCCTGTTGATGCTATTGTTGAGACATCTAACTTCGAGTTCGCCACGCAAACACATGAAGAGTTGCTATATGATAAAGAAAAATTGCTCGCAAATGGCGAAAAATTCGAAAAATCGATAGCTCTTAATGCGGAGGCAACCGCAAAATACAGATAATGACCGGGAGGAAGCGATGGATCAATTAGGAATCTCATTTACAAAACTTTTAATAGGTCTTTACAACAACCCTTACGTAGAGGTGTGTTTGATAGTTGTACTTGCAGCTATTACAAATTACCTGGGTCATTTATTTTTTACAAAAATTGAAGCTACGATCGAGCCAAGAGAAGACCTTAAATTCACAAAAATCTTTATTAAAGCCGCTAAATCACCAATGCACTGCCTGATCATTGTGATCGCGGCACTTTTGATATTTGAGATACTATCGAAATCCTATAAATTCTTGGCATCAAAACAGTTTGTGGCGATTGAAACAAGCTTGCTGCTCATCACACTCCTATGGCTTATTATAGAAATTATCAACGAGTTCGAGATTTTTTGGATCAAAAATGCTGGCGCTCTGGATAAAAAATTTGATAAAACTTCCATAAGCGCAGCAAGCAAAATAATGCGCATCTCTGCATGCGTTATCGTTGGCTTGATCTTGCTAGATGCAAATGGCATTAGCATCTCGGGTATACTAGCATTTGGGGGCGTGAGTGGAATTGCGGTAGGCTTTGCATCCAGAGATATGCTTGCTAATTTCTTTGGCACATTAATGATATACCTAGACAAGCCATTTAAAATAGGTGATTGGGTAAAAATTCCAGAGAAAGGTATAGAAGGCACAATAGAAAGCATAGGTATGCGCTGCACTATTATTAAGTCGCTGGAACGCAGGCCTATATATATACCAAACTCTCTCTTTACCAATGCTGCAATCGAAAATCCTTCACGTATGTCACATAGGCAGATCAATGAAACATTGAGCATTAGATACGAAGACCTACCAGTTGTGGAAAACATTATAGAAGATATAAAAGAATGCATGAAACACGATAGCGATATAGATAAAAAGCAGCCTTTAGTTGTAAGCGTTTCCTCAGTATCAAACGCTGTGATCACACTACTGATATTCGGATTTACAAGAAAGGTTGATTTTGCGGATTTTAACTATGTGAAGCAGAAGCTATTTCTTAACATAACCAAAATTGTTGGGAAACACGAGGCTCAAATCACATATGCGCCTCAGGGTATAATAACCCCATACCAAAATACCAAATTGCCTACCACTGCCAAGAAGTGAAGTACTGAGAAAATAATAAATTAACAATTCTTTTTGAATACTAACGAGCTTTTATACTTTTTTAGCTATATCTAAACCTTAGTGATTTCGTACATTGCAATTGCCGCAGCATTTGAAACATTGAGGCTATCAACACGAGTTTTAATAGGGATTTTCACTAATAAATCACAACTTTCTTTGGTAAGCTTTCTCAAACCAGCTCCTTCTGCACCCATTACTAGGCATATCTTTTTGTATTCAGATAGTTTTCCCACCATAACGTCAGAATTTGCATCCATTCCTATCACCCAATATCCATTTTCTTTTAACAGATCTAGCGATTGACTGAGGTTGCTAACATAACAGATATTCAAATGCTCCAATGCTCCACATGCTGTTTTTGCAACAATCGCATTATCTTGCACAGCATTATCTTTTGTCGTAATCACCGCGTCCATTCCAAACGCGCTTGCAGTTCTTAAAATCGCACCAAAGTTATGTGGATCTGTGATTTGATCAAGGGCGATAATTTTATGCTGCTCTGTATCACCTGATGATGTAATAATATCTTTGAGGCTATCACCAGAAAGCCTTGCAACACGTATCGCAATACCTTGGTGATTTGCATCTGGATTTTGCAACAATTTATCTAACACCTTATTCTCTACCACTTGGTATCTATAACCTTTAAGCTCATCACCTAATGCTTTAAGTACATTTGCAGTGACAAAAACCTCTTTTACTTGTCGCTTGTCGTTTTTTAGCGCCTCGATGACAGGATGTTTACCAAAAATAAAATAGTTAGATGGCTTTTTATTGTTTCTTGTCATCTTGCATATTCTCCACAAATAATGTTGTCTTCACCCTGTTTCCAAAAAAACGAATTGTTTCGTAGTTGTCTTTTATTTCTACTTCTTCAGATCTAATTTCGCCCATTTTAGACTCTAATAAAACCTTAGATTTGCCATACCCAATAGCATCC
>JAJTIA010000047.1 GCA_021299995.1 Candidatus Jidaibacter sp.
TAAAGAATTGATGGAATGATTAGATATGCTGAAAATTAGAACAACTTTATCACTGATGTTTTTTGGGCTGGCGCTCGCCTCTTGCACAACTCAAGACTCTTCGATGTATGACATTAAAAGCCCATGTGTTTCGTCTGGCCAAGGCATATACTTAGATGAGCCTTGTGAAAGAAGATTGCCTCTTGAAAACTTATATCGCTCGGGTATAATCGCAGCTTCCTAAAAACTTATATCAGGTATATAAAAAATGGCATTTGAAAGAACATTATCTATCATTAAACCAGACGCTACAAAAAGAAATATTACAGGCAAGATCAACGCTATCTTGGAAGCAGCTGGACTACGAATTGTAGCGCAAAAAAGAGTGCAACTTTCAAAGCAACAAGCGGAAAAATTCTACGAAGTACACAAGTCTAGGCCTTTCTATCAAGAGTTGGTGGACACAATGACATCTGGTCCAGTTGTTGTACAGGTTTTGGAAGGCGAGAATGCTGTTCTTAAAAACCGTGAAGTTATGGGTGCTACAAATCCTGCTGAAGCTGCTCCTGGTACAATTAGAAAGGAATGCGCTCTAAGCATCGGTGAAAACTCTGTTCATGGATCAGACTCTTTAGAAAATGCAAAAATCGAAGTGTCTTTCTTTTTCTCTGATGAAGAAATAGTTGGATAATCTTGCAGATATTTTTTCTATCAATTGTTGCGGCGATATATGGTGTGCTTTTAGGCAATTATGTGTCGTCCGCGTATCACAGAATACCAAAAGCTAAGCCATTGAATGGTCTTAATGATGTTATTGGCAAAAAGCCTCACTGTAGCTTGTGCCTACATCCTTTGAAATTTTACGAATATTTGCCAGTGTTAAGCTGGGTATTTAGCCGTTTTAAATGCAATTACTGCGGCTTTAAAATTCCATTGATGTACACGATTCTAGAGGCATCTATGATGATTTTGTCTGTGCTCGCGTTCTTTGTATTTGATATAAATATAGACTATGCCCTTATATGTTTAGTGATAGCTGCTATTTTGCTAAATCTTAGTTTGTTCATTACTTATAGTAAATTTTATGCTAAATCTGGCATGATACTTTTTATATCGATTTTATTATATGGATTTTATAAATATGGATACGTTATCTCATAAGGTGCCAAATGGACTGCCAGCAAGGTTTTGCTTTTTAAAAGATGTAGTCCCTTCTATTGTTTCTGATTTGAAGTATGCAACTAACGATAACTTTCTTGGTAGACCAGCAAAAGGTTATAATTCTAACACTGTGATCACTACAATAGATGCGGCTCTTTGCCTTAAAGAGGCTCAGGAAAAATTTATGGATATTGGTTACTGCATTAAAGTTTTGGATGCATATAGGCCGCATACAGCTGTGCAAGACTTTTGGGAGTGGGCGCATGATAAAGAAGATATTAAAATGAAGGAGTTTTATTATCCAAAGTACGATAGTAAAGAGCTGCTGTTCTCAGATGGTTTTATAGCGCGTTTCTCAAAGCATAGCAGAGGTAGCGCGATTGACATGACGATAGTTCATAAAGATACGCTTGAAGATATAGATATGGGTGCTCACTTTGACTTTTTTAGTGAAGAATCGAGTACGCAGACTAATCTAATAAGCGATGAGGCTCGGAAGAATAGAGAGCTTATGGTATCTATTATGGAGCAGTGTGGTTTTGTAAATTATCATAAGGAATGGTGGCACTTTGAGCTTGTAAATGAGCCATATACTATTAGGCCAGATCACCATTTTTCAGCACCAATAGAATGACCCAGTAGTTAGATTATATCAATACCGAAAGATTAAAGTCAGAAAGCTTATGCTTTAGTTAGTAGTATAACCTGTTCAATTACATAGCTGTTTAGCTATGTTTTTTCTTTCTTCTAAAATCATCTTTTAGAACTACGTGGTTTACAACTTGACCAACGCCTTTGACGCTTCTGGATATATCAATCACTTTTGTGAGCTCATCTTGATTCTGAGCTACGCCAAGTAGATATACTGTGTTCCCCATTACATCAACTTTGTAGTTAGAAGATCTTATGTTCTGATCAACCAGAATCTTACTTCTTATTGTATTCGCAATGAATAACTCTTTAGCATAGTCCTTAAGATCACGTTTACCAACGTTGATTTCGTTTATCACTTCTTTAACACCAGCTGTTTTCCATGTAATATCAGAGGCTTCTTTTGAGTATTTTTCTTCTGTAACAAAGCCAGTTAAAAGCACTCTGCCTTCGTGAGAGTCTACAGATATTCTAGATAAAAGTTCGTCAAATTCAGCTTGTGCCATCTTGTCTTTAACTTTCATTACTATAACTGTATCATCAAGCTTGTCACCAACGCTTCTCTCTTCAACTATCGATGTACCAACTGCTGCAGTACCAGCTGCTGCCATAGGTAAGCAGGATGTGAGGCTCATAAGTAAAGCAAAGGAGCCTAAAGCAGCTCCTATACTTTTGTATACCAAATTATTGATACGCATTATGCAGCCTTCCTTTGGAGAAGATTGTGTAGTGTGATACCAAGCTTTGCTGGTGATTCAGAAACAACAATTCCTGCATCTTGCATAACAGCAATCTTAGCGTCTGCTGTGTCACTACCGCCAGAAACAATTGCTCCTGCATGTCCCATTCTTTTACCAGCTGGAGCTGTTTTACCAGCAATAAATCCAACCACTGGTTTTTTATTTTTGCAGTGCTTGATGTACTCTGCGCCTTGCACTTCTGCATTACCACCGATTTCACCTATCATGATAATAGATTCTGTTTCAGGATCTTCCATAAACATCTGTAAGCAATCAACAAAATTTGTACCGTTTACAGGATCGCCACCAATACCTATACATGTGGATTGACCGAGGCCAACAGCTGTAGTTTGGGCAACAGCTTCATAAGTCAAGGTGCCAGAGCGCGAAACGATACCAACAGAGCCACGCTGATGAATGTGACCAGGCATAATACCAATTTTACATTCACCTGGTGTAATGATTCCTGGGCAGTTAGGACCAATTAGGCGTGTTTTAGAAGTAGCCAAAGCTTTCTTTACACGCACCATGTCCATAACAGGTATACCCTCTGTGATACAAATAACTAAAGGTATTTCAGCATCAATAGCTTCTAAAATAGCATCAGCTGCGAAGTGAGGTGGAACGTATATAACAGAAGCATTAGCTCCTTCTTTTGCTACAGCATCATGCACAGTGTTGAAAACAGGTAGATTGAGATGCTTTTGACCACCTTTGCCAGGGGTTACACCACCTACCATGTTTGTTCCATATTGAATTGCTTGTTCAGAGTGGAAAGTACCTTGAGCTCCTGTGAACCCTTGGCAAATCACCCTTGTATTTTTATTTACTAAAACTGACATCCTATCTCTCCCAACTACTTAGTATTTTTTACGATTTTTTCTGCAGCATCATCAAGATCATTTGCAGCTATCAATGTTAAACCAGACTCATTTAGCATTTTTTTACCTATGTCTGCGTTTGTACCAGCTAATCTTACAACTACTGGAACCTTGATGCCAATTTCTTTAGCAGCATTGATAATACCATCTGCTATGATGTCGCAACGCATAATTCCACCAAAAATATTTACTAAAATGCCTTTCACATTTTTGTCTGATAGAATGATTTTGAACGCTTCTTTCACCTTTTCTTTTGTTGCACCACCGCCCACATCTAAGAAGTTAGCAGGGCTACTGCCATATAATTTAATAATATCCATTGTTGCCATAGCAAGTCCTGCGCCGTTAACCATGCAACCAATTGTACCATCCATTTTAATGTAGTTCAGGTCATGACGGCTTGCTTCGATCTCAAGAGGGTCTTCTTCGAATTCATCTCTTAATGCTTGAATATCAGGATGTCTGTACAAAGCATTAGAGTCAAAGTTGATTTTTGCATCAAGAGCCATGAAATCACCTTCTGCTGTTTCAATGAGTGGATTGATCTCAACTTGAGCTGCATCCTTATCAACAAAGGCATCATACACGCCTTGTACAACTTTAGAGAAGCTTTTGATTTGAGCATCTTGCAAGCCAAGGCCAAAAGCAAGTTTGCGCTTATGGAAGCCTTGTAGGCCTATTGTAGGGTCTACAGATACTCTGATTATCTTTTCAGGGGTATTGTGAGCAACCTCTTCAATCTCCATTCCTCCTTCTGTTGAGGCGATAAATGTGATTCCAGATACATCACGGTCTAAAACTGCAGATAAGTAGTACTCTTTTTTAATGTTAGATCCAGATTCTACATATACCTTCCGAACTTCTTTTCCTTCGGGACCTGTTTGATGTGTAACCAAGATTTTTCCTAAAAGCTCTCTTGTAGCTTCAGCAGCAGCCTCAGGTGATTTTACTAATTTTACACCCCCTGCTTTACCCCTGCCGCCAGCATGTATTTGTGCTTTTACAACCAATACTGGAGATTTAAGTTCTTTAGCAGCAGATTCAGCTTCCTCTGGGGAAAAGGCAACCTTGCCACTAGGCACTGCAACACCGTAAGCCGAAAGCACTGCTTTTGCTTGATACTCATGAATATTCATATTTTTTCACTCATTATTAAAATAAACGCTGTGTATATCACCATAGCCAAAAACGCGAGAATAACAAGCTTTTATGCATGAGGCACAATTTTTTTGGGTAATTTTCTAATCTTAAAAGCTCTTGCGGTTGGGTGGCGTATTGTATATTCATGGATACAGAGTTTATTGATATTATTAAGAAGATTATGACTTTACTATAGCAGCATTTGAATATATTTATCTATAATGCGTAATAAAATTAGATTCGGGCAGTGCGTAAATTAGGCTATTTAAGGGCTTTAGTTGTTTTTTTTGTGTGTCTATCAATGCCTTTTTCTGCTTTTGCAATGAAGGTGAGGGGCCAGCCAGTTGATATAACAAGGAGTCCACGATACGCATCTATAGTGGTGAATGCAGATACTGGTGATGTGCTCCATAAGCATGATCATAATAAAGTTTTACATCCTGCATCACTTACAAAGATGATGACAATTTATCTGACGTTTCAAGCAATAGAATCTAAAAGGTTAAATCTAAATAAAGAGCTATATGTTTCACCTCGTGCTGCAGCACAACCACGCACAAACTTGAATTTAAAAGCTGGTCAACGGATATCAGTGCGAGATGCGATATATGGTGTTATTATACACTCTGCTAATGATGCTGCTGTTGTTCTTGCCGAGGCTATATCAGGTACTGAAGATGCATTTGCTGATCGTATGACTAAAACAGCTCATCTTTTAGGAATGAGTAACACGTATTTTGTTAATTCTCATGGTTTGCATAATGCAGATCAGGTTTCAACAGCTACGGATCTTGCAAAGCTTGCTATCGCCTTAAGGCGCGATTTTCCTAAATATTATGGATTATTTTCTAAAAAATCATTTATCTTTAGAGGTACTGTAATAACGGGTCATAACCGTGTTTTGACCAAATATCGGTGGGCAGATGGATTAAAAACAGGGTTTGTGAATGCTTCTGGGTTTAATCTTGCATCATCAGCTACAAAAGCAGAAGGTAGGTTGGTTGCTGTTGTCTTGGGTGGGCCAAGTGCTTCATCACGTGATATGCACATGATATCTCTGCTTGAGAAAGGGTTTGGTATGATGTCTCCTAAAAAGATGACTCATTTTGCGCACAATCCTACAGATTCTTTATTACCACCAGAATATGATGAGGTGTCCTATGATGAAGATGCACATGCTTCATCATCTGTGTTTGACCTAGCTGAATCTTCAGATAAATCTTTTAACCAAATTGATGGTTATGTGAATAATCCAGCGATGGCTTATGCCACTACAAAAAAGAATGTGCGCACAACATCAATTTCTACAAAGGAGTCTGTGAAAAAGCAGGCTGCAAAAAAGAAGCTTAAGGGTAAAAGTACTGCAAACATTAAGAGCAAAGATTCTAAACAAAAGCAAAGAAGATAGAACTCAACAGCCTTCTATAGAATATGGCCTATGGTCTATATCTGTTTTCTTATGAGAGATTATATCTGCGATAAGCTTTGCACTCCCCAATGATTGAGTCCACCCAAGGCTTCCATGACCAGAGTTGATGTAAAGGTTTTTTATTTCAGTATTGCTTATGATAGGGTAACTTCTAGGGGTTTGAGGCCTTAGACATGCCCAGTTTGTTGCTCCTTGCATATCACCAGTATCAGGGAAATATCTATTAGCGAGCTTTATAAGTGGTTTTACCCGAGGCTCATATGCAACATGATTGTAACCAGCAAATTCAGCTGTGCCAGCAAGCCTTAAAACATTTCCTATAGTTGCGACTACGATTTTTTTTTCATGGTCTGTAATGCTTATTTTGGGTGGTGTTGAGTGACTTGATATAGGTATAGATAAGCTATATCCTTTCATAGGGTGTATATGCGTGTTAATCCCAATAGGATCTAGCAGGTGAGTTGTATATGCACCAGCGCACACCAAATACATATCAGATTTTACTTCTCTTTTATTTGTGAGTAGGTGATCCACTTTCTTATGATTGATCGTAAAGGAGATGGCACGCTCTCCATAAGAGAACTTTACCCCTAGTTTTTTACATTTTGCTTCAAGCTTTGATGTAAATTTATATATATCTCCCACCTCATCTTGAGGGCATAAAATAGCACCATTTCTATAAGTCATTAGGCGTTGAAGAGCAGGGTCTAGTTCAATCACTTCTTTTCGTGTAAGCTTTTTAAACTCTAAATCTTTGTTCCACGAACGTAGTTTATTAAAATACAAATTGCAGTCTATGAGATCTTGAGATTTTTTAAATACGTGCAAAATACCATTTGTGGAGTAGTTGAAATCAAAGTCTATTTCTTCTAAAAGCTCATGCAAAACTGCTCTGCTATAGAAGTTTATACCCAAGATCGCTTTTGCATTTTTGTGATATTTATTGCTAAAGCAATTTAAAAGAAACCGCATTATCCAAGACGCTGTCTCTATATCCAGCTTTTTCTTAAACAATAGTGGTGCATCTTTTTTACCCAGCCATTTTATAGCTTTTACAACGTTTGGAAATGAACCCCATGGTTCTGCATGACTATATGAAAGCTGCGCTCCATTAGCATAGCTACATTCTATAGACGGGCTTTGCTCTCTTTCGATAACGGAGACGTCGAACCCAGCTTTTGCTAGGAAATATGCTGATGTTACTCCTATTACTCCAGCTCCAACTATTGTGACTTTCATAAAATACTTTTTTACTTATGTATTAATAAAGCTTTATATATCTTAACAATTAAATCAATACAGTAGTTTAATGTCTATTTTATTCTTTATGAAATGTAAAAAATAATGTAACCTGTGGTTGTGTGAATAATATCTCAGGTGGTCTTATGTCTTTTAATATAGCGGCTTCTTTGATCAATGCACTATTGCAGAGATATATAGTAAATATTTCAAAATTTTATAGTATCTTTCCTAACAATCTTCCTGGTTTAGATCATTTTGCGATAGTAGAGCTGAACTCAGTAAATTCTGGTATTACACATTTGCAAAAAATATTCGAGATTATTGGGTTTTGCAAAAGGGGAGAAGGATATTTGCCAGAAAAGATTAATGATTTTATATGGATGCTGCACGATAATAATGCAGGTGTTGATCCTGCATCTATGATACCACAAGTTATCTTAGCTGATTTTAGAGCAGATATGCTTAGTAAAAAAAACAGAAATATTGTGGATAAATATGCTAAGTATTATCCGAATATCAATTTTAGTTATTTAGAAAAAGCTGTCGCTTCAAATGAGATGGAGCAAGAAGTTGTGCAATATCTTTTTAATCATATGAACTGCAGATTCTGGCCTCTGCCAACATATAAAGAATATATGAGTCTAAAAGAAGAAAATGAGCTAATGGCTTGGGTGCTGTTGTTTGGAAGGGTGGTTAATCACTTTGGTGTTTGTATTTATACTACGGGTGAGTATGACAGTCTTGCAGATTTTAATGATAAAGCAAGAAGGCTCTATAATATAGGGCTGAATAATGTAGAGGGAGAGATCAAAGGTTCAAAGAAGATTGGATTAGAGCAATCCTCATCTGTTGGCTCTGTTACGTATTTTGATTTAGATGGTGGTACGGTTGAAGTGAATGATGCATTTTTAGAGTTTGTATGGCGGCATCCTGTCAAGGACTGTAATACGACTCCAAAGATTTTTGATGATTTTTATCAAGATTTCTTGCCGAGTAATGCAAACAACATAGTGGAATCTGTGTATGAAAAACAATTAATTAAGCGCTTTAGAGTTTAGAATTTCCCTATATTCTGTCAGTATAGATTTTAGAGTATCGATACCTTCTTTGAATTGCTGACGCTCTGCTGCAAAGAGAGGATTTTGTTTATTAATTAAAAATCTTGGCATTATGCCGTATATACAAATATCGGTTATTGTTTTGGCGTAACCGAGTTTTACAAGTGAATCCATTACTTCATTATAAACAAATTGTTGTGCCGCTTTCCATGTTTCGTCTTTATATTTTGGTGAGGCTCTGCCTGGTATTTTGATAAAATTTTTTGACTGTATAGAAGGTATTCCATGTTTTAGTACGAACAGCCGTCTTAAAGTCATAGCAGATGAGTGAGATGCATTATCTATAATGCCTAAATCTAGCAATAGATCTAGAGGCTCTTTATTTAGTGAGTGTTGTCGTCTCCAGAAGACTTCATTAATGCCTTTATCAAGTTTGCCAAAGCCTTTTTTAGGACGTCCTCTTCTCATTTTGAACAACGTTATTATTATTGATATCTTAGAATATATCAAAACTAGATTTTTCTATGGCAGTGTCTGTCACAAAGATTTTGCAATTCATATTAAGTAAGGGTAATATATTAACCTAATTGTTTGTATTAGAATCGATGCTTAAAAAATATAGACTGCTATTTGCACTTTTTGTCACAATTTCTATACCACTATTATTTGGTGATTATATACCTTATGAGGCAAAATCATTTTTCTACACTATAAGCGTTGTCGTAAAAACTTTCCTAACATTGATTTTGCCATTTTTTGTTTTTAGCTTTTTAGCGCATTCGCTAATATCTCTAAAAGAGAAAGCGATTTTCTTTATCGTTATGCTTTTGGTTATGGTTGCAACATCTAATTTTACTGCAATTTTCACAGCTTACGGTATTGGCTCTTTGGTGCTGCCTATATTTGATATGCAAATGAATAAAGCTATTGATGCTAGTTTGGAACTTTCTCCTATGGTGCAATTTAGTATTCCCCAAATTATAGCCAATGAGAATGCGATTATCATTGGCATATTATTTGGTGTTTTCTTTGCGGTAAAACCTAATCAAAAAGTTGAAAAGGTTGTTACTCAATTAAAAAATATCTCTCTAACATTTCTTAAGAAATGTTTTATGCCTATACTACCACTGTTTATACTTGGTTTTTTATTCAAGTTAGAGCATGAAGATATGCTTGATAGGATTTTCTCCAGTTATGGACCTGTATTGACGCTTATAGTTGTTGCGCAATGGAGTTATATCTTCCTTCTCTATTTTATTGCAGCAAAATTTAATTTGAAAAAAACTTTTGAATACATCAAAAATATCATACCAGCTACTATTACAGGATTTTCTACAATATCTAGTGCTGCAACAATGCCTGTAACTATAGCATGTACAGAGCGCAACCTACAGAGCCAGAAGTTCGCTCATATGATAATTCCAGCAACTGCTAACATACATACATTAGGTAGTGCCTTGGGTATTACTCTTACGGCACTTGCTACTCTTATCGCTTTTGATCATGGAATACCTTCATTTATAACTTTTTTGATTTTTGCATTCTATTATACTATGTCTAAATTTGCTGTTGCTGGAATACCAGGCGGGGTAATTATTATCATCAGCCCATTGCTAGAGTCTTATCTAGGATTTTCCGCAGAAATGGTAGGATTGATTACGGCGGTATATTTGCTTTTTGATCCTTTTGGTACGTCTGCTAATGTTACTTGTAATGGTGCTTTTGCTATTATCTTCAATAGAGTATATAAAGCACAAGAACCCCATAAAATCTTAGATAGAGGTTTACAAAAAAATGCTTGATGAGTATTTTGTAAAGCATTATGACGCTATAGATTCAACTCATTCTGAAAGCATGAGACTTTATGATAAAGGCTTGTTGATAAATGGATCAGTTGTGATAGCAGAATCCCAGATATGCGGCTTTGGAAGATATAATAGAAAATGGGAGTCACCCTCAGGTAATTTGTATCTTACTATAGCTATAAAGCCGAATTTGCCTGTGTCAGACTGGCCTAAGATATCTTATGTTGCTGGTATTTCTATATATGACTCAATAATGCGGGTGGATCAGTCTATAGACACACACTTCAAATGGGTTAATGACATATTGATAGATGATAAAAAATGTGCTGGCATTCTGCTTACTAATCTTAAGGATCAGTTTTTATTGGTTGGTATCGGGATTAATCTAATAAATCATGATGTATTAACAAAGCTAAATGCCACATCATTAGATAGACACATTGCAGACACAGATGATTTAAAAGATAAAATTCTATCAGGATTGTTAGATGGATTTAAGCTGCATTATAACGCTTTTCAAGGTGTTGGGTTTATACCAATAAAAAATATATGGATGAAACATGCCTACAATCGAGGCAAGAGAGTAGGTGTTAAGTTTCACAATAAAGAGGAAGAAGGTATATTCTTAGGAATTGATGATGATGGCAAGTTACAGTTGTTGCAAGATGGAAATATTAAGCTGATAGACGCTGGCGAGCTATTCTTTATTTGATATAACAAAAATCTTTGTTCTGTCTTTGGATTCAAATCTCAACTCTACCTTTTGGTCAGTAAATTCTCTTAAATATTCTTCTGTTGCGTATGCGCTGATAAAAATAGAAGTCGGCTGTACTACATCTGTGCTTGCAGTCAAGTCAAAGTGATCTTTTAAGCGATGAGTTGGGTTCCACTTTTTTAAATCATAAATATGTGGGTTAGTGTAGAAAACAATGCTCGCATATATCTTCCTGTCATCTGCTATAACTGTTACATCACCAAGATCTGTATGCAGGTTGGATACAATATTTGCAACTTCATCCATACCTCGCATTCTATTATATGGGTCTGGCAATCCTAAAGTATTCATAAAGAGCGGATATAAAAGGAAAATGGCGCCTAGTATAATCTGGAATACGAAGTTGTAGCTCAATATCTTTTTCATGCCTAAAACAGCGCTTTGAGCACAAATAAATATGATGAGTGGTACATATGCAGGTGCAGCCCAATTTGCATATGCTTTTGATGCTAGAGATATTAGTGTGATGAAGATAAAAAATGTGATCGAAAATATTATTAAGAATAAATCTTGCTGCGAGAGTTTAGAATGGTTTCTCAAAATAGATATTAAAGCTACACATAGGAATGGCCCCAATATTAGCAGTTGTGCTCCTAAGAACTGCAAGCATGACTTTATATTGATTATAGAGTCACCACTTGATGCAAGATCTGCTGTGTGAGAAAAGCTGGCAAAATGGTTGTTTATATTCCATAGAATGTTGGGCGAAAAAACAGATAATGCGATCAATCCAGCAATATATGGTTTATAGCTAGATAGTACATCTGATGTCTTTTTAGTTTGATATATGAATATGAGTCCCGCTATCCCAAAGATAGCAAAATGATATTTTGTAAGCATACCTAAGCCAAACAAAAGACCAAGCATTAGCCAATTCTTTATATGGTTGTGTTGTAGAGCTTTATAAAACTGATCAAGCGCGAGAGTCCAAATCAACATAAGAGGAACGTCTGTTGAGATAAGCATGGATGAAAAGAATATAGCGGGCAACGTTACATAAGTAAGCGCTGCTATTCTTGCTGTTTGAGCTGAATAAAGATTTTTTGCTAGTGAGAATATGGAGAATGCAGTTGCACAGTGAAATATCGGAGATAAAAATCTAGCTCCTGCTTCTGTGTCACCAAATATACTGGTAGAAGTCTTGATTAAAAATGCGATCACAGGAGGTTTTGAGTAATACCCAAAGTCTAGGCTTTTTGACCATAACCAATATTGAGCCTCATCTGCATATAGAGGAATGCCATTAAAAAAGAGCCAAATTGCTTTGGCTGTGGTCAGTATAAGACAGAATATTATAAACTGTAAGCTAGAGTCTTGTAGTTTTAAATTACTTAGTCTCAAGCGCTTTCACTTTTTTTGTTAAGCGGCTTACTTTTCTAGAAGCAGAGTTCTTTTTCAGTGCACCTTTAGAAACGCCTCTCATGATCTCAGATTCAGCATTGCGCATAGCAGATTGAGCTTCAACAGAACTGCCACCTGTGATGCAAGCTTCAACTTTTTTAATAAAAGTCTTAATCTTGGTCAAGATAGACTGGTTTCTAGCTTTGTTTTTTAAAGATTTGTCATGTGCTTTTACAGCAGATTTATGATTAGCCATGTTATATAAAATGATTTGGAGTAGTTACTATTTACATAATAATCAGTAAATAGTCAACTAATTTCTTATTCCAAGACTTTTTAGATAAGCTTTAATTAAGTGATAATATAGCTGTTTCAGTGGATAATATTGCAACTCTTGACATTATACATCTCTGATCTTCTACAGCAATATAATGTGCGTACAACGCGTCTAGCTCATGGTATACCACTTGGGGCAGAGATAGATTATATGGATGAAGGTACACTCTCTCATGCGCTTAAGATGCGCCAAGATTATAGCTAAAAA
>JAJTIA010000067.1 GCA_021299995.1 Candidatus Jidaibacter sp.
AACTCGAACAAATCGGCAGAAAGCGAATATTTATCGTCATATACCATCTTGTTTTCGCCCTTTGTCTCAATTTTATTAGTCTCTATATCTATCGCACCATTCTTACTATGCATAGAAATCACTGCATTATTTTCTAGCACATATTTAGCATCAACACATTCAAGCAGTATCTCAGACTCAGTTTGTTGCACCCCAGATTCGGCCTTTATTTGATAAGACTGATTTTTATTATCCACACCATAGAATTTTGGTTTTTCAGCATAGCTCTCATACTCATAGTTCCCTAAATCTGTATTAGACTTGACATCAATACCTATAGCTTGTACATAGCTCATAATAAACGGGGATATGACTGCAAAGAATGCAGTGATAATAGCACCAAGCACCAAGCACTTACTGAGAATTACAATAATTCGATACTTTGTAAAATTGATTTTTATCATAGTTGCACTACATGTTACGCCAACATTATATAAAAATATCACTCAAATTGCGAGCTATTAATAAATTATTTGCGCCCACCAATCAAATATTGTATTAGTAGTGAACTTTTAAAACTAAATTATACGATGAAGCTTTTAAAATCAGTCATAATATCTGCTATAATCGCGTTATACAGCATAAATGCATTTGCTGATTCGTACAACATCAAGAACATAGATTATCATGGCAACTCCAGAATCAATAATGACACCATATATGCTTATCTAAACTTTGCATATGGTGAACCCATGACACAAGAGAAGCTAGATGCATCGGTCAAAGCATTATTCGATACAGGCTTTTTCTCTGATGTTAAAATCTCAATTTCTGGCACTACTCTTATAGTAAATGTTACAGAAAATCCCTTAGTTAATAAGATCGGTTTCGATGGCAACACTAATATCGAGGATAAAGACTTGGTAAAAGAGCTGTCTTTAAGACCTAACACTGTGTTTTCTCCATACAAACTGCACTCTGACATCAACAGAATAAACACAATCTATCAAAAAAGTGGTAGATACTCTGCATCAATTCAGCCTAAAATGATCAAGTTAGATCAAAATAGAATTAATCTAGTGTACGAGATAAACGAAGGTACAGAAGCGGTAATTCGCAAAATCAATTTCATAGGCAACAACCGATTTTCAGATTCCGACCTTTCAGAAGCAATTATCTCAAAAGAATATAGGTTTTATCGCTTCTTCTCAAGCGCAGACGTGTTCGACCCAGACAAGTTAGAGTATGACAGTGAAATGCTTCGCAGATTCTATCAAAATCAAGGCTTTGCTAATGCCAACATCACAACATCCAGCGCAGAGCTTTCAGCAAAAAAAGATGCTTTCCTAGTAACATTTGTAATAGACGAAGATAAGCTATATTATTTTGGCGAGATATCTTTTGAAAGCAATATAAAATCTCTGACTACGGATACACTAAAATCTATTGTCACTCTTGTGCCTGGTCGCAAGTTCAATAGAGAATTTCTAGATTCCAATGTAGATGCAATAACCACACATCTTGGCAATCATGGATATCCGTTTGTTGACGTAGAGCCTATTGTTACAACGAATCCAGACACCTCTCTTGCTGATGTAAAATTCATTATCAAAGAAAGTTACAAGGTATATGTTAATAAAATCAACATCAAGAATAACACAAGAACACTAGATAAAGTGATACGTAGGGAATTCAGAATCGCAGAAGGTGATCCTTATAATATTTCTAAAATTCAGCGTTCTAAGCAAAGAATTGAAAACTTAGGATTCTTCTCAAAAATTGATCTAAAAAACAAAAGAACAGATGACCAAGATAAGTTAGATCTTGAAGTAGAAGTTGAAGAAACCTCTACAGGTAGCATAAACTTTGCAGGCGGTTACAACACTGCCACAGGTGTGCTTGGACAAATCACGCTATCTGAAGACAACTTTTTAGGCAAAGGACAACAAGTGCAAATTGGCACAACGCTTGCACAGAAAGAGCAAAACATAGATTTTAGCTTTACAGAACCATACTTTATGGACAAAGAGATAGCAGCCGGTTTTGATATATTTTCAAGCAAACGCAATTATGAAAGCTTGAGCTCATTCCAAAGCGAAAACGTAGGTTTTACAATACGCGCAGGCTATGAACTTACTGAGCACCTTACACATGGCCTACGCTATTCACTAAAGAAAGAGCGTGTAACAGATGTAAGCAGTACTGCATCGCGGTATGTGAAAGCGCAGCAAGGAAATCATATCGTATCGCTAGTTGGGCATACTATGATAGAAGACAGACTGGACAACAAACAAAATCCATCTGAGGGCTTCTTATTAAAGCTTGAACAAGACTTTGCAGGCTTAGGTGGCAATACAAGATATGTCTCGACTAGAGGTACTGCTGCTTACTTTTTACCTGTATACTCTAAAGATTACACTTTAAAATTAGTTGCACGTGGTGGTCACATACAAGGATATGGCGGCAAAAAAATCAGTATTAATGATGCTTTTTACGTTGGGCCAGATTACATAAGAGGATTTGATATAGCGGGTATAGGTCCTCGTGACAAGGCTACAAACGATGCACTTGGGGGCAAAAGCTATTACACAGGTACAGCAGAATTCATCATGCCAAGTGGGCTACCTAATGAAGTAGGCTTAAAAATAGGTGCATTTACAGATATGGGCTCACTGTTCGGAATAGACAATGCTAACTCTCAAGACATCTATCATTCAAAAAAGATACGTGCTTCTGGAGGTTTGATGTTGATTTGGAAATCACCTCTTGGTACAGTGAATCTCAGCTATGGGATACCTTACCGACGAGAGAAGTTTGATGATGCAAAAAGACTAAATATCGATTTTGGTACAAAATTTTAACTTAAAGTATATTGGAGATAAATATGACTTTTACAAAAACAATCAAAACAGTATTATTAGCTAGCGCCTTAGCTTTAACCAGCTCTTTCGCAGGGCATCAGGCATTAGCAGATGCCACGCAATCTGGCATCTCTGTTGTGGACACACAACTGATTTTTGAAAAATCTACAGCCGTACAAAAGGTGCGCGAACAAATAGACAAAAAAGCTGAAGATTTCCGCAAAGACTCTGCAAGCAAAGAAGCTTACTTCAAGAAAAAATCTGAAGAGCTAGAAAAGCAAAAATCTGTTCTTGCTAAAGATGCTTTTGAACAAAAGAGCAATGACTTAGCTAAAGAATTTGGAGAAGCTCAAAAGAAAGTACAAGAAAATAGAGCTGCTCTAGACAAAGCCTACATGGAAGCTATGCAGCAGTTTGAGTCTGTACTTTCAGGTATTGTTCAAGAACAAGCTTCAAAAAATGGAAGCAAAGTTGTATTACCAAAAATGCAAACATTGTATAGCGACAATGCTCTTGATATTACAAGCGCAGTGCTTGAAGCAGTGAACAAGAAATTGCCTAATATCGCGGTAAAATTCTAGTTTTAACACTTTAGCACATCAAAAAAGCCCCTCATTTTAAGGGGCTTTTTTATTGCTATAATCATCTGATTTGCAAAGGACCAGATTCTTCTTTGCTCTCAGCAATAAGCTCCTTAAAATGTGTCGCGCTCTTGATCGACTCTTCTTTTGATTGCACTCTAAACACATCTCCAATTCTTATAATTGCAAGAGTAATCGACTCGATTACAGTTTGTAAAACGCCTGTATCTGCTAATTTATTACCGACTTCCCATAACTTATGGGCTTCTTTTAAAGGTAATTTTTCTATGATGTCATCTGGGATTATGTTTGATTTTTCAACTACTTCATTAGTATCTTTGATAATTGCTGACAATTCTGTTGATGTATACTTATTTAAGATATCACTCAATTTAGTGATAGGATTATTTCTCTTATTAATTCTCTCAAACCTATCTGCAAAATTAGCCCTGTCGTACAATGTATTGTAGAACTGCTCCAAATGCTGCACTTCAACTTCATTCACCGGAGATTTTTTTAGTAAAGCGTCGTATTCCTCGATCAACGCAGCCATTAAAACCTGCTTTTCAGCTAGTGTTGCAAGCTTTGAGAATCTCTCTATACCATACACTTGTAGATATCTTACAAAGCTCATTCCTTCAATCTTAATGGACTTCTGATTACGTAAACCCCATATAAGTGGATCTTGCCCTTCGATTTCAACTTTTTGCTCATTATGGATATTGTGCTCTAATGCCCATATAAGCGGATGCATATTGTGTACCTGTATATCATTTTCAATTGCATATTTAAGTGGATCTTGCCCTTCTATTAACTCACTATCTACTATTTGCTGAATCAAACTTCTATTATAATGTGCCATTGCCCAAACTTCAGGAGCTTCACCATAGATATCTAGTCTATTTTCTGGGTTGATTTTATTATAATCTTCCACCCATTTAAGCGGATGCATACCTTCTATTTTAATCTCATTTTTTATGGCATAAGCTAATGGATGCATCCCATCTATCTCTTCTTTATTAAGAATCCTCTGCTTAATTCCATACCCACGCAGCTGATCTTCTAAATTTTTCTCTAATGTATTTAGTTGCCATAACAAGCTATGGTGGTTATAGCCTTTCACTTCTTGCATCATGTCATAAGCAAGATTTACACCTATAAAATGCCCAATTAATAGCATAAAAGAATACACAGCGCAGTTACCAGAAATTTGCCATGAGGTAGTATGAGACTTACATGCAACAAATTCACCTCGTGCTTTATTTATGATATCATTCAGCCTCTTCCATTCAGCTGCATCTTCTGGATCTACGTTGCTGTTGTTGCTTGTAGGGTTAGAATATAGTTCTATTTTTAATTCACATTCTATTAGATAATCAATTGTAGCTTGCATATATTGTGCGTAACGCTTTGGGTTGTTGTTTAGACTCTGTTTCTCTTGAGGAGTAAGCTCAATATAATATCCAAAATTGTTTTTTTGATACACTGGCTTGATTTCTGTTGTATATATGCCATATAATTGTTGATTCAGTATCTCATATCCCTCTCCACCATCTACTTTAGTATAATAATATCTCTCTATGTCTTGAGAGTACAATTCTCGTTTGATCACCCTATACGCAGAATGACCGGACATACCGCCACCATGAAATATAAAGGTATCACTACGATTTTCATCAAAAGCTTTTTTATATTCAGGCTTAATATATGATGCATTAAATTTCTTGAACTCTTCTATTGCAGTGCAGCAATACTTTTTTTCTGCTTCTGATAGATGATCGTAATTTAAAGCATAATACGCTTTAAAAGCAAGCTCTGCTGCTGCTTTGCCTGACTCTCGTATCCACCCGCCATCTTCTTTATTCCGCAACAATTTTGCCATCATACCTACTTTATCAAAAGCTTTGTATATTATTGGATCATACTGTTTACCAAAGAATTCGTCGTTAGATAATTTATTGAATGACAATAAATCTGCCTTTGCTTGTTTTACAGCGTTTAATCTTTCTGCTAATCGTTTATTATCCTGTGCATCTCCATGCTCTTTTAAATATTCAGCTTTCAATTGTTTTTGTAGCTCTTTTGTTACTCTTACAAATACAAATTCTCCTTCCTTATTCTTAATGCCTTGAAGCTTGATATTTAACTTACTTTCAACTTCTTCTATGAAACTTTGAAGATGAGATTGTAATGAGAATTTATATAGCGCTTGCCTATTGTGATTATCACCATTAATCTTAGGATCCTCAAATATACGAGCTAAGCCTTTTTCCTCCTCTAACCATTTTATAAATCCTTTCATCTATCCACAATTATATGTTCTCTATAATAGGATTTTAGCAAGCAATGATTAATGCTTGGTTAATGGAAGATAAAAATAATAATTTATGTAACTCTTATTTATAGCAAACTTCGCGTGCTGCATTAACAATATCTGTAACGCTTGGAAGCGCTAATTTCTCTAGATTTGCAGCATATGGCAGTGGCACATCCTTGCCAGCAACACGTTTTACAGGCGCATCTAAATGATCAAATGCATGCTCGAAAATTAACGCGCAAATCTCTGAGCCTATGCCAGCATATGCCCACCCTTCCTCTACCGTTACAAGCCTATTTGTTTTAGATACAGATTCAACTATAGAGTCTAAATCTAGAGGGCGGAGCGTACGTAAATCTATCACTTCTGCATCTATACCATGTACTTGATCTAGAATTTGTGCTGCCTCTAAGGCATTTTTCACCTGTAGAGAAAAAGCCGTAATAGTGACATCAGAACCATTTCTTACAATAGCCGCTTTGCCAATTTCAATTTCATCTATTTCATCATCGACATCATGAGTGTGACCGTATAAAATCTCATTCTCTAGAAAAATCACAGGGTTTGGGTTGCGTATTGCAGCTTTAAGAAGACCTTTATGATCTTGTGCTGTATATGGTGCTATCACCATTAACCCAGGCACATGTGCATACCAGCTTGCATAACACTGAGAATGCTGAGCTCCCACGCGTGATGCAGCACCATTTGGTCCACGAAATACAATAGGACACCTCACTTGTCCGCCTGACATATAATTTGTTTTTGCGGCAGAGTTGATAATTTGGTCTATAGCCTGCATAGCAAAGTTGAATGTCATAAACTCTACTACCGGCTTTAAGCCAGCAAAAGCAGCGCCTACAGCAAGCCCTGCAAAACCATGCTCTGTAATAGGTGTATCAATCACCCTCTTATCACCAAACTCTTCAAGCAGTCCTTGAGTAACCTTATAAGCGCCCTGATATTCTGCAACTTCTTCACCAATCACAAAAACATTAGGGTCTGAGCGCATTTCTTCTGCCATTGCGTCTCGTAAAGCTTCTCTCACTGTTATTTGTTTCATATATTGCTCCTGAAATTTCTAGCCATGGTTGCAATTCTTTCTCCAAAGTACTCTGCCGTCTCCATATCACATTGCGGTGCACAAGCCTGATCAGTATTGGATTGCGAGATCAAACCCATCCATGAACCCAATCTATTCATGCTATTTGGATCAGATTTTGAATTAGAGATACCAGCAAATAAATCTAATCCTACCCATATCATACCATGTTGCAAAGCAAAAATAGATATTTGCATTAATGTTGATAATTTGTCTCCATTAAGTGCAGCAGAATCTGTAAACCCTGCAGCAATTTTATTGCGCCATGCTTGTTTAGACCATGCTGAAGAAGATTTTTCCATAAATAATTTCAACTCGCCGGATACACTCCCCATATAGGTAGGGCATCCAAATATGATAGCATCACTGTCATTGAGATCATCCACTTTGAAATCGGATTTACAGTCGTATAACGTTGCGTGTCCAATCTTATCTGCACCAATCTTGATATACTCTGCAATAGCTTTAGTATGGCCTGCTTCACTGTGAAAAACTATGGCGACTTTTACTGTCATAAACTATGCATGCACCAATAAGCCTGCAATTTCTTCTGCAATGCTAGAAATTTTTAGGCGATCTACTCCTTCTACTAATATACGTATTAGGTTTTCTGTGCCAGACTTTCTTACAAAAACTTTGCAATCTTTTTCTCTTTCTTGAATCGCGTTAATAGATGTTGATATGCTTGAAGCATCTAAAGGATTTTGCTTGTTAAATTTGACGTTTTTTATCACTTGCGGATTAAGATCAAATGGCCTTGCAATCTTGCTTATCTTTTTCTTTGCGGTTACCATAATGGCTAAGATCTGTAATGCGGCAATAATACCATCTCCCGCCTTCGAATAGTCACTAAAGATAATGTGACCCGATTGTTCACCACCTAAGTTTGCATTAATCTCACGCATTTTAGCAGAAACATATCTATCACCTATGTTGGAGCGCTCAACCTTAATTCCATGCTTTGCTAAATATTCATCAAGTGCCATATTCGACATATGAGTCACAACAACAGAATCTGAAGACAATACACCATTTTTGGCCATGTATTCTGCAATCATACCAATCACATGATCTCCGCTTACCACCTTGCCCTGCTCATCACACACAACAAGTCTGTCTGCATCACCATCTAGTGCAAGACCAATGTCTGCTCGTGTCTCTATTACTTTTTGAGCAAGTCTCTCTGGATGCATAGCACCACAGTTTTGGTTGATATTAAAGCCATCTGGCTCTACACCAACTTTTACAACGTCTGCTCCAAGCTCCCACAAAATATTAGGTGCCAAGTGATATGCTGCACCATTTGCACAATCAATTACTATTCTTAAGCCAGATAAATCCAACCCTTTAGGGAAAGATCTTTTAACGTGCTCTACATATCTACCTGGCGCATCATCTAAGCGCTTAGCTCTACCAAGCTGATCAACTGGAACATAAAATCTTTCTAGATGATTTTCCTGCATCAATTGCTCTAACATAAATTCTTTTTCATCACACAATTTATTGCCATCTGGATCAAATAGCTTTAGCCCATTATCATGATATGGGTTATGAGAAGCAGAAATCATCACACCTAGATCTGCACGCAACGATTTGATTAAAAATGATACGGCTGGAGTGGGCATAGGACCAACTAATATTACGTCCATACCCACAGAAAGGAACCCAGAAGTGAGTGCAGTCTCTAGCATATAACCTGAGATTCTGGTGTCTTTAGCAATAATTACTCTATTTCTGTGTCCGTCATTTTTAAACAGATGCCCTGCAGCCATGCTGAATTTTTGAACCATATCTGGTGTTATAGGATAAGTATTTGCCATACCACGCAACCCATCGGTGCCAAATAATTTTCTTCCCATTCTATTTCATAACACTAATTGATTAGAGTTTGCATTATATCATAAAAAGTAGTTAGTGTATATATTGAGATATAATTGATTGAAATTAGTTAAGTAAGTACGATGGCACAAGCAGATGTTTTAAAAATCAGTGATACCGAGATCAAAAAAGGTCAAAGAGTGCGAATTGAGATTCCTATTGCTAAACTATTCGACTACACAAGCCTTAATATACCTGTTGAAGTAATACGTGGAGCGCAAGATGGACCTACGTTATTCGTATCTGCCGCAATACATGGCGATGAAATAATTGGAGCTGAGATAGTGAAACGTATATTAGCTCGCAAAGAGCTTGCTGATATAAAAGGCACGTTGATTGCAATCCCAATCGTTAATCCTTTTGGCTTTAATAATAACACACGCTACTTACCAGATCGGAGAGATCTAAACCGCTGCTTCCCTGGCAGTCCAACTGGCTCTCTTGCTGCTCGTATGGCTCATACATTTCTTAGCGAAATAGTATCAAAATGCGACTATGGTATCGACATACATTCAGGCGCTGTACATCGTTTTAACTTTCCTCAGGTGAGAATGGAGATACGTGACGAAGAAGAAGCACGCATGGCTCAAGCATTTGGGGCACCCGTTGTAATTAATTCGCCATTAAGAGCAGGGACTTTAAGACAAGCAGCTTATGAGCGTGGAATTAAAACAATATTATATGAAGCAGGTGAAGCTTTAAGATTTGACGACCATGCTATTAATATAGGTATACACGGTGTTTTACGTGTGATGCAAGAGCTTGACATGCTAGACCGCGATCCAGATGATATGCCGAATGCTAACGTGATGATAGCAAAATCGAGTCACTGGATTAGAGCACCAGAAAGCGGCAGCTTGCGTATATTGAAAAAATTTGGATCGTTTGTAGATGGAGAAGAGTTGTTAGGCGTCTTAACCGATCCATTTGGATCAAATGTATGCGAAGTAAGGGCAAAAACTGCTGGCATTATCATAGGTGCAACAACAATGCCTCTAGTAAATCGTGGTAACGCACTTTTTCATATTGCAACACTCGAAGATCTGAAATTCGCAGGGGAAGCTGAAGAATCACAATTTGTATTGGATTCCGATGTTGATATCGAGAATGAAGATTGGATAAAACAAATTATATAACCCACTGATAAAAAACAAAAATAATTTATTGACAACAATAAAACTCTCACTAGTCTGGAAACTCCATAATCTTGTAATTATTAAAAATGAGACACTTAACACCACTTATTGCCTTAGCATTTATATCTTCTCCCTTCGCATCTAGCGCTGCATCTAACGATATAAGCGTCAAGATGGGAGGGCAGCTACATACCCAGTATGGAACAATGAAGCAAAGCAATCATTTCACTTTAAACCAGGCTGGCACACAAAAGCTGAGTCAACGAGGCTTAGTAAACGATACAAAAGTCACAATAAATGTTGATGGTAAAGCATCTCACTTCAAATACGGCGGAGCAATATCTCTGAACGCAGACACATCTCAAAGTCGCAAAAAATCTGCTTATACTGGCAATTATACAATGATGTTTGTTGAATCTAGTATGGGGAGATTACAAGTTGGAGACTATTATGGAGTAGCAGAGATGTATGCTACTGGATCTAATCTAGGAGCAGGTCCAGGCGGCTTAGCAAATTGGGCTGATTGGTTTAACTACTTCAACTATTACGCTGTTGGTAGTGGTGCGCATTTAATTTCACCTGGTATGCCTACAAGCGTAGATGGTCAATTCTCGCTACTCTCAACAAAAGCTTCTTATATCACCCCGCAATTTGGCACAAAACAGCATAATGTGCAATTTGGTGTAACATATATACCAGATTCTGATCAACATGGTACTGTTTCAAATTTAAAGAGCTTAGCTAAATCTTACTCTTCCAACTCTTATTATGGAGGAGCTCCAGCTGGGCAGCCATTCGGCTATAGAGATGTGCTGCAAGGTATTATTGTGTACACAGCAAAGCTTGGAGAGTTGAATTTAAAAACCTCTCTTTCTAGCGAAGTTGGAAGTGCAAAAAAACTTTATAATGTAGAAGGCTTAAACGAGACGGTGATAAGACACGATTTAAAAGCTTATCATATCGGCATGCAAGTAAATTATAAGGGCCTCACAATAGGCACATCATATGGGAACTGGATGAAGCCTGGCCTATATAAAACAATAATTACATCTGGCGGCGCTTCTCAAGCTGTAAGTAATGCAAAAAGCGGATATTATTGGGATTTGGGCGCAAGATATGATTACAATGCTATGAGTATGAGCGTTGGATATATTACAGCTAGAAATGGTGGCTTCACAGGTACAGCGGCTGCACCTACTATAGCATCTAGCGCTTATAGCCCTACAAGATGTAAAGATGATGTCTATGCGTTTAGCTTTGATTATAAGTTAGCTCCTGGGTTTAGACCATATGTAGAAGCTGTTCTTCCTAACTTGAGAGATAAATCTCAAACAAGTCCTACCTCTAAGAATAAAGGGTCTGTGTTTTTAGTTGGCTCATTTATAAACTTTTAATCTCGCTAATCAGTTATTGAAATAGCATTTATATTCCAAATAATTGCGGCGCCATTACTACAAATGGTGCCGCAATTTCTTACTGAGATTTTCATACTCTTTAGTATTAAATCTTCTAATATAACATTATCTACATTTTATAGATTCTTAGCTATATTATGCTTGCTATAGCTCAAGCAGTATAAAATGATACGCTGATAAGAGGAATCGTTGTAGCGGCAGCTCATGGGGTGGCGACTCTGCAGCTAAGACAAGCGCGGTAAAACGATTATATAGAAAATAAAGTTGAAGATTGCGACTAGATGTGATATAGTAAAAGGAAAATGTCAGCATCATATAGTCAAGATTTCAGAAGAAAAGTAATAGAGCATGTTAAGAAAGGGAATAGTTGTCATAGTGCTTCTATGAAATTTGAAATTTCTTCAAATACTGTCAGAAATTGGTACAAGAGATACAAATTAGAGGGGAATTTTTTAGCAAGGAAAGTAGGTGGTAAAAAAGGTAGACTAAGCAAAGAGGAAGTTGAGAGTTATGTAAGAACAAACCCTAAATTTACTATAGTGCTCTCGCAAAGAAATTATCGGTAGATGCTAATCAAATTGACATTATCAAAAATTGGCAGGCAATTTATAGTCTTTCTTCTTAGTGTTTCAGGCTTCTGCGAGAGAAACTTTAAGATGCTGTGACACACCACCAGCCTTAAAAAGCTAGCAATACTCTTAGTAAGTAACACAGGCCTTTGAAGAAGTCTCAAATTTTTCAGTTATGTGCAGCGGAATTATCAGGTTAAGTATTTCTTGTAATCTTTTGGATAATGGGTAACTTCAATTGAAATTGCAGTGGTTTTATGAGAAGCTTAATTATCTTGTGCAAGTTTTTTTGCTGAATCTACCAACTCGTGAGAAAGTAAGAGCATAGCTATATTTATGGAAAAATTTTTGACATGAAATCACATAGCAAAGCAATCATTAATATCATAATTTTACTGTTCATAAGTGGGTGTTATCTATTGAATGCGGAGATACAAATGACTACACAAAAAAATCCAGGAATATACTTTGAAATCCCTGTTACAGATATGCAGCGTGCAAAAGCATTTTATGAGGCAGTTTTTGAATATGATTTTGTTTTAGAGAACATCCATGGAAACGAGATGGCCTTCCTACCATTTAAAGAAGAAGCAACAGGTATTACTGGTGCTCTAACTAAGGGTGAGACTTATAAGCCATCGCATGACGGCTCGTTAATTTATCTAAGTGTTGATGATATTAATAAGATCATTAGTTTGACAATAAAGCACGGTGGGAAAAAGTTATTTCCTCGTACACAAGCAAATGAATATGGTTTTGTCGCAGAGATTGAAGATTCTGAGGGAAATAGAATTGGACTTTCCGAATCAAGAAAATAGCTGACTTTTTCTAGCTGCTGATGGGTTATGTGAGAGAAATTTCAAGAGTCTAGCACACCACTCACTTCCTTGTATTATGATCAAAAACATCGTTATCACCGGCTTTTAGTAAAAATCTCTAATTTTGCCCTCTGTTTTTCAGTTGCATGGTAGCATGATATTATAGTGTTTAAACTATGAGTTATTATACAATCGTATCATCAAGATAAGAGGCATGCAGCAGGCCAATTTCTGTGGATAGTTCAGGCGCTATATCTTCTAATAAGATTTGCTCAATTTTATGCCTTGCATTGAATATATGCAATAGATTGACCGCAAAATCAGATGATATTTCTTTTAAATCATTGAGGTGAGAATCTTGAATTAATGCTGTATCCAAGGCCTCATAGTTGATTTTTTGATGATGAAAATCAAATTGAATCTTTTCTAATAGTTTTGTATTTAGTCCTATTATCTTGTTTCCAAACAAATGATGCGCCCAAGAATAATTATATAAAGATGTTGAACTAAGACCAGATATTGCTTCAGCGCCATATTTTAGAATTTCTTTATGATCCATATTCTTGGAAGAGCTATTGTTTTCTGAGTATGTATCAAAAATTTGCTTCACAACATCATCTGTATCCGGGTTTTCTCCGTTTCTCTTGATTGCGTTCACAAGTCCATTGGTTTTTATCTCATCTAGAGCGTGGAAGAAAGAATTTAAGTTATGAGCATCTGCTGATAAAGACTTGCCAGCACACAACATGCTATGCCAATACTTGAGAGATATACATCCCAATACAGCAACAATTGCTTTGAGTAACATGTCTTTTTCTCGATTTATTGGTAGTTATGAACATTATACCATATACTGGGAGGAGATTGCAATTATAACTTTACCTATATTTTACATGGGTTTATAAAGATTATATATGCATTAACCGCTGCTATATTGATTAAATGTTTTTAAAAAAAATATTCGCAGAAAATTCATCTAGCTTACAGGTTTCTGTTGGTAGCGAAGGAGCTGTTGTTTTATATATCAAAGATTATGTGATTGAGCAGAGGCTTTTTATACGCACAACATCACGTCATGATACAGCGAAATTACTCAAGATTTTAGAGCAAGACAGGGATGTCTCTGTTCATATATATCTAGATACGCTAGATCAAACTTACATTCAAAGAAATGTACCGTTTGTTTACACTTTAAACCCATCTAAAATAGCGCAGCAAAGAATATCTAAGGAAGTTCCAGATGATTATTTAAAGGTATGCGTAAAATTAGGTCAGACTGCTGTTGGTAGAAAAGATTGGATATATACTTTTATATCTGCGCCCTATGAAGAGCCATTTTCTCAATGGATTGAATTGTTTTTATATCATCATACATTTATAGAAGGTATATATTTTTTGCCTGTAGAGTTGCCACGAATATTGCCATTTTTAAGGGGTACTAGAGCTCTTGATAATCATCGTAGATACTGGTTTAGCTCTTTATTAGACAAGCATATAACAGAGAAGCATTTTGGTTGGGAGATTTTAATTACGCATTCTAAGGCGAGTGGATTTAGACAGACAATATTTTATAATGGTAAGATTGTTCTCAGTCGTATTCTCGTTGCAATCAAAAGCCAAGATCCTGCGGTAATTGCTGGTGATATAGAGCTAGAGGTAAATAACTCATTGGAGTATTTGGCTAACGTATTCATGGGATTTTACGATAAGCATATTGATGTGTATTTAGTAATAGGTGATGATATATGTTCTCACATTAGGAGAGAAAAGGTGCCAAAGCATACTAAGATCTATACGCCATATAATTTTGCTAAATTAGTAGGTGTGACAGAGTGTTCAGAGTACGATAAATTTGTTGATCCTTTTCTTTTAGCAGCGCTCGGTGCGACAGATGATATAGTAGCGCGCGTGCAAATGAAGATATCAGAGCGTCTATATTTTGCCCGTAAGTACTTATCATTTTTTAAGTATTCAATACATTCTTTAATAGCAATTTTTTCTGTTCTCTTGATTTGGAATCTATACGATATGATAGGTTATGAGCTTGAGATATTTGACTATAAAAACGAAATACAGGAAGCTAAGTGGGATGTTGAAGATGTGAAGCGTGAGATATCTGATTTGTCTAAGCATGCTAGTTTAGGTATGCACATTAATAAATTATTGGAAATTGTGGATGTGCACAACTTTTTTGATGATAAGCGCTTGAGTAATCTAAATGATGTTTCTTTAATTTCTAAATCTCTGCCTGATGATATCAAGATTGGTGCTATACAGTGGTCTTTAAGTGATCCAGCACTTTCTGCCATTGTGCCACACTTACAACTAAATAATTTCCATAATTATAGAGTGGATATTATATTTTCTGCTTACTTTAAAAATCCAAAAGCAAATCAAGATTATTATTATGATAATTTTAAAACTGATATAAAAGCGATATTCCCAGATTATAAAGTAATCTTTTCACCCTTATTATACGATAACGTAGGCGAGGGTAAAGACAAATATACTATGTTTCGTGTGAAAATAGTAATGAATTCAAATGATTTGAAGGAGTAACTATGCATAGTGAAGTCTATCAATTTATATTAAGCAAACTAAAACTAAGGTTGATTATATTATTAGCATCACTTCTAATGCTTATATTATCTTATTATATCAAGCATGAAATCAACGTTGTTAGTTCTCGGTACAGCACTGAATATACTGCAATAAAAAGCGAAAATGAAAATATGCAACTACTTGTGGATCGTATAGAGAATTCTATCAATTTGTGGAATTCTGCTTTGAGCAAAATATATGCTGAACGTAAAGGAGTTGAGGTAAATTTTGCAAAGCAAAAGATATACGACTTGCGTAAAAAATATGGGTTTAAAAATTTTGCTGTCAGCATCACCGACCCCAATATGAATAAAAATTTTAACACATTAAAATATGTTGCCCTTGAATCTTCAATATTGAATATGACTTTTAAAGCTGAATCAGATGTAGAAGTTGTAAAATTTATTAGCGATTTTAAGAATTCTTTACCAGGTATATTGAGTGATTTATATATGGAGATGAGATTAGAGCCAACATCTGGACTCTTGGATGTAAAGCTTGTGATGTTATGGCAAAATTTTGTGGATAAGAAGAATGATGAATAAATATGTTAAATCACTAATTTTCTTATTAGCTTTTTATATAAGCTTTTTTGCTCATGCAGCTCAGCCGGTTA
>JAJTIA010000087.1 GCA_021299995.1 Candidatus Jidaibacter sp.
AAAAGTGGCGGGGACGACGGGACTCGAACCCGCGACCTCCGGCGTGACAGGCCGGCACTCTAACCAGCTGAGCTACGTCCCCCTTTGAGTCAAGAACTTTCTTAATGGTGGGCGGTGACAGGATCGAACTGCCGACCGCCTCGGTGTAAACGAGATGCTCTACCAGCTGAGCTAACCGCCCCCATTTAGGCCTAAATTATTACCCTCAATTCGCGATTAATGCAAGAAAAACTTTTTGACTAATACAATTTATTTCATTAGACAAGTGGCATTTATGCGTGTATAATGCTTTTACTTATCTGATCGCGGGGTAGAGCAGCCCGGTAGCTCGTCAGGCTCATAACCTGAAGGTCGTTGGTTCAAATCCAGCCCCCGCAACCAATTTTTCCACAGTGTGTATTTGTAAAACAGGCTATTGTGCATATGTGGCATTATGTTGATATAAAATCATATAGTTACACCACCATAATCTCAAAAAAATAAGACTAGGCATATTTGTCGCTACCAACGACCTCTCTCATTCCTTGTGCATATAAACTTGCTTAAACATCATCTCTAGTATATACGCTGTGAGAAACACAACAACACCTGCGAACATTACGTCGCTTAAAAAATGGCCCCCCTGTACTATACGTATAAAACCTATCCCAAGACCCAAGAATATCGAAAGAGCTGTAATTGCCTTACGCTTATACCCTTTGTACAACATTGCTAAGCTTATAAACATAAATCCAACAGATGCATGACCTGATGGGAAAGAACAATTCTGAGAACATTCAGATGAAATCATAA
The DNA here is from genome assembly GCA_021299995.1 of Candidatus Jidaibacter sp. Lineage (GTDB taxonomy): Bacteria > Pseudomonadota > Alphaproteobacteria > Rickettsiales > Midichloriaceae > JAJTIA01. The sequence goes on from JAJTIA010000087.1 coordinate 793, forward strand.
ATGGCTTTTGAAAGTGTGCAACTCCACCAAACTGTTCAACCTGATGAGGTCTAGGCCTACCAAAATGATCTTTAAAGATGTTATGCACAATAAAACCAGGACCTATTAAGCATACCAAAGTCACAAAAATAATATTACGATAATAGCGCGGCTTAAGCGATTTTGTTTTCAAAAAGGTTTTAAGCAATAACGCAGCTGCAATCACAACAAACAGGATAGTTATTAGCTTAACCCCATTATATATCGCTAGCACCCAAAATTTGTCTTTAAGAAAAAACCCCGACTCTGGGCTATAAAAATGCGCAGATACATCTATATCCAAATTAGGATACAAATAGAAAACAGCAGCCAATATGACTGCTGTTAAAATCGTAATAGCAATGTTCAGCATTTATGCTTTCGCAAAAACATTAGAAGCAGCTTTTATAAGCTTGTAGGCACTATAAACAAGCGATACAGCATAAACGTGGCAATAATCAAATACAGCAAGCTCAACAAAGTGCTCTGTGTGCGTATGAACACCAGAAGCTAGGCCAACTATGCTCGCTGCGAACATAATCGCCGCAGATAGATTAGAAAACTTGCTACCAAAAAGAGCAGCTGCAGCAACTAATGCCATAGGTAAAAAGTGCAACACTTCAAAAATACACATATCAAGAACCTTAAATAATATTAATAAGATAGAATAAATAATTACCCCATTTCATCCAAATATGCAACATTTTATTGCGTCAAAGCTCTCAACACATATATCACTGCGACTTTACCTGCCCCTCAATGCTTTTCCGCTGCATCCACTCTCTCTTTTCTTGATCAAAGTCTAAAGTTTGCAACTCAGTTTCATACCTTGATATCTTTATATCTTGAAACTCAATTTGCCTACCCATATACAGATTCTTATTATATCCACCTTGCCCAGCATAGTTTGTATAAAATATCGTAAACTCACCTTTTATCAGAAGCTCTGGAGCAATCTTTATCATATCCTCAAGATTATTGATTTTATGCTGATCTATTGCTTCAATCTTAAGCAAGTAATAAGGGCTGCCATCTATGTTAATTGTAGATATATTAGAAAAAGGAGACCCTTTATCTATATTAGATACAAATACAGAGCCTAGAGGTGCGCCCGAGATATATCTAGTTAAATCATCTACCTCAAAAAATGTAGCACCGCTAAAATTAAGCATTTTCGTCACTTCATATTTTGTTGGGTTATAAGGAGTAATCTCTAGATCTATAAAACTACCCAACCTATATATACCTAATCTGATAGCAGCGCCTTTAGAATCATTGATAATTTTTTGAAAACTATACAATTCTGGGCCTATCAACTTACCATTCACTTTCCATATAATATCTGAAGCTTGCAACATCTGAGCAGCTGGAGAATTGACAAGAGTTGACTCAACAATCAACACCTTGTTTAAAGATCTCGGGAATGCAGATAAATAGCTAGACACCTCTTTTTCGGGGAAGCTCAAATATCGTACCGCTTGATCCAACGAATAATACCCAAACATAGCACCCAAATCGAATCTCTCATTCTGCTTGTTTTGAGCTATCATCTCCAGTGCATCGATGATGTAGGATGCAGGCATTGCATAGGCAAACGTGCTATCCACTGCAAAATTGAGCGCTATAACTTCACCAGCAGAATTTAATATTGGAGATCCACTAGAGCCACCTCTTGCGTTTAAGCTTATCCTGAATGACTGATCAGAAAAATAGTTAGAGATCTCATATATACTTGTGATCAAGCCAGTTTGTACAGAAAAACTCTGATTATCATTATTCCCTATAATTGTTACAGCATCGTTAATATTAGGAAATCTACGTACCATCTTTAGATCTACCGAGTCCTCAGGAAAATGCTTAGGATCAATAGAGAGTAATGAAAAGTCGTGATGAGGATCACTATATAGGAGTATAGCTTTAGACTCTCTACCGTTATGGAATGCAACATATGTATCATTGACATTAGATATATTAACCGCATGCCTGTTTGTCACAATAATACCATTCGCCTTATCTACCACAAAGCCAGTCGCGAAATATTGGCCTGTATTGTTATAGGGCGCTTTAATAATATCATTTGTGATACTAACAACACCTTTTTTCCATACATCCAAGCTCCTTATATCCTGTTTTGCAAAAGTGATTTGACATGTTGTAATAAGCAGTATGACTGCGAGTAAAACTGATCTCATAAATAAAAAATTTGTTTTTCATACTTTTATATTATCAATCCTGATTGCCTTCACAACTTAAATTAGTTAGTATACACTCTGGAAATAAAGATATATTTGACAGCTTTGACACAAGAATCCAATAAAATACCGGCCAATGACACGGTTTTAGTCTCCATTGAAGGAGAGATGAAAAAATCATATCTCGACTATGCGATGAGCGTAATCGTCAGTAGGGCATTACCAGATTGTAGAGATGGCTTCAAACCCGTACACAGACGCATACTATATGCTATGCATGATACAAACAGTTACCATGACAAGCCTTACAAAAAATCTGCCAGAGTGGTTGGTGAAGTAATCGGTAAATATCACCCTCATGGTGATAGCCCTATCTATATGTCTCTTGTACGTATGGCTCAGGAGTTCTCGTTAAGAGAGCCTCTCATCGATGGCCAGGGTAACTTTGGGTCGATCGATGGTGACTCGCCTGCTGCTATGCGTTATACCGAAGTAAGACTTGCAAAGATCGCATCTACAATCTTAATGGATATAGAGCAAGGCACTGTAGATTTCGCTGAAAACTATGATGGGTCAGAGCAAGAACCTGTTGTACTACCTGCACGTTTTCCCAATATTTTGGTAAATGGTACAAGTGGCATTGCGGTTGGTATGGCAACAAACATTCCAACTCATAACCTAAGCGAAGTTTTGGATGCATGCTGCGCTTACATTAAGAATCCTGAAATTACAGACGAAGAAATAGTGAGCATCATCCCTGCTCCAGACTTCCCTACGGGTGGCACAATAGTCGGTGCAGAGCGTGCGAAAATCGCACTTCTCACAGGCAGAGGAAGCATAATAATGCGTGGTAAAACCGAGATAGAGCAGATCGGTGGTACAAGCGCAATTATCATCAAAGAATTACCTTATCAGGTAAACAAAGCCGAGCTAATTAAAAAGATTGAGATGCTCTCTAAAGAGAAGGTGATCGAAGGCATTTCAGAGCTTCGTGATGAAACTAACAAGCTGGGCATCAGAGTTGTGATAGAGCTTAAGCGTGATGCAGTTCCTGATATTATAATTAATCAGCTTTACAAGCACTCTGAGCTTCAAACAAGCTTTGGTGTTAATATGCTAGCTCTCAACAAAGGCAGGCCTATTTTGATGGGAGTGAAAGAGTTCATCTCAGCATTCGTTGAGTTTAGGGAAGAAGTAATTGTTAGACGCACAGTGTTCGAGCTGAACAAGGCAAGAAATAGAGCCCATATTTTGATAGGCCTCTACTTGGCTGTTACAAATATTGATCAAATTATCGCGCTAATTAAAGGGTGTGATACACCAGCAGCAGCTAAGATAGAGCTTATGGCACGCGATTGGGAAGCATCATCGATTGAGCCTTTATTACGGTTGGTAGATGATTATCGTAATAAACTAGAAAATGGTAGATGTAAGTTCACAGAAGAGCAAGCTGATGCTATCCTAGAAATGAAGCTATCTAGGTTAACAGGGTTAGAAAAAAATAAAATCGAAAACGAGCTAAAAGGTCTCGGCGAACTAATCAAAGAATATTTAGAATTTTTGAACTCTAAAGAAAAGATATATCAACTTATCTATGATGAGTTAGTTGCTATTAAAGACCAATTTGGTACACCACGACGCACAGAGATTCTGAATGACAGCTCTGATTTAGATATTGAAGATCTTATAAAGCGTGAAGAAATGGTTGTGACAACTACAATGACTGGTTTCATTAAGCGCGTTCCATTAGATTCTTATAGAGCACAGAAAAGAGGAGGAAAAGGCAGGTCTGCAATGACAGTGTACGATGATGATATGACAACAGACATCATAGTTGCTAGCACTCATGCACCTCTTTTATTTTTCTCATCGCTTGGTAAAGTATATCGCATGAAGGTATATAAATTACCGCTTGCGAGCCCTCAAGCTAAAGGTAAAGCACTAATAAACTTGTTGCCACTTACGCAGGATGAAAAAATTACAAATATTGTTCCTCTGCCAGAAGATAGAGAAGAATGGAAAGATTTAAGCATAATCTTTGCAACTAAAAATGGTAATATAAGACGTAACGATTTGGAGATTTTCTCTAACATCAACGTAAATGGTAAGATTGCAATCAAACTAGATGAAACAGACAGATTGATAGGCGTAGGAATCTGTAAAAAGGCGGATCACGTGCTAATGTGCACAAAAGAAGGTAAGGCAATTCGCTTCCCTATAGACAAACTCCGTATATTCAAGAGCCGTAGCTCTGATGGTGTACGCGGCATGAAATTTGCACATAAGGATGATTGCGTTGTTTCTATGGCAATTGTTTCTGACGCTAAGGCAGACATTGAAAAGCGTGCTGAATACCTAAAAATTCCTGAGAACTTTAGATTGGAATATAGAACTGGTAGCGATTTTGAGAAGTTGAAACAATCTATAGAATCTTCTAAAGTTCAGCTCGAAAAATTATCTTTGGAAGAAGCTTCTGAGCTTGCTGCAAATGAGCAATTCATTCTGTCTTTAACAGAAAACGGATATGGTAAACGTACATCGGCTTACGAATATCGCGTTACAGGTAGAGGCGGTCAGGGAATTGGAAATATTGATACATCTGAACGTAATGGCAAGGTAATTGCTAGTATTCCTGTAGGCGATACTGATCAGATTATTGTGCTAACTGATGGCGGGACTTTAATTAGAACAAAAGTTTCCGATATTAGAATCACAGGCAGAAATGCGATGGGTGTAAAAATTATCAATACCCGTGAAGCTGAGAAAGTCATATCTCTCACAAAAATTATAGAAGATGACTCCGAAGCTGTGGATGAATCAGAAAACGTAGAAAGCGAGGAATAAATGCCTTTAGTGACAATCCAAATGATAGAAGGGCGCGATGTTGATACTAAGCGCAAACTGATTGCAAATGTCACAAACGCAATTCTAGCCTCTGTTGATACTAAAATAGAAAACGTGCGCATAGTGATTGAAGATATGAAACCAGAGAATTATGCGCTTGGTGGCACACTACATATTGATAAGGTAAACAAATGAAGAGAATAGCATCATTTTTTTTAGCTGCATTTTTATCTGCTAACATTGCAAATGCAGCACTTAAAATCGATATCAATCAGGGAAATGTAGAACCTTTGCCTATAGCGATATCAGACTTTTATGAACTAGATGGATCTAGCTCTGACGTAGGCTCAGAGATAAAAAAAGTTGTAGAAAATGATCTGGCTAGCTCTGGATTGTTTAGACCAATTAGTTCTGATGCATTTTTAGAGAAGTTAACACTAGAAAAAAAGCCCACTTTCAACAATTGGAGACAAATTGGTGCGATGGCTTTTACATCTGGCAAAATCACAAAACAAGGTGATAAACTCACTGTAGAGTTCAGATTATGGGATCCTAATATCGAGTCACAAATTGAAGGTACAGCTTTCACACTGACAGAGAAATCTTGGCGTAGAGTTGGGCATAAAATCGCTGATCAGATCTACAAAAGACTAACAGGTGAGACAGGTTATTTTGATACTCGTATTGTTTTCATCTCAGAATCTGGCCCTTACGATGCACGCGTTAAAAAACTTGCTATCATGGATCAAGATGGTGCAAACTACAAAGAGCTCACAGATGGTAAAAGTTTAGTGATTACACCAAGGTTTGACCCAAAATCTCAACGTGTCATTTATATGTCTTATAAAAATAGGGTGCCTCAAGTATATTTGTTAGACTTACAAACTGGCGAACAACGTCACATAGGCAATTTCCCTGGAATGTCTTTTTCACCACGCTTTTCACCAGATGGCAACAAGGCTGTGGTATCGGTTGCAAAGGATGGTTCTACCGAGATATACGAGCTTCATTTAAATAGTGGTGCCACCGTTAAACTCACATCAACACCTGGTGCTATTAACACTTCTCCATGTTACTCACATGATGGCTCTAAAATTGTATTCAACTCTGACAGAGGTGGCAGACCCCAAATCTATATCATGAACAGTGATGGCAGCAACCAACACCGTATCAGCTTCAGTGATGCTACATACTTCTCTCCTGTATGGTCTCCAAGGGGTGACTTTATCGCATTCACAAAGAAACAAGGCTCACAATTCTATATAGGAGTTATGCGCACAGATGGTAGCAGCGAAAGATTACTCACATCATCTTGGATGGATGAAGGTCCAACCTGGGCGCCAAATGGTAGGGTCTTGATGTTCTCTCGTCAAAAACAAGGAGCTGGATACCAAATACATTCCGTTGATGTAACTGGTTATAATGAGCGCAAAGTTGAAACACCTACAGACTCTTCGGATCCAGCTTGGTCACCTATTTTAGGCTAGAATAATGCCTAGAAGAATTAAAAAACACGGCATTTTAATTCACTTTATTCAAGCATTTGGGCTGTTGCTGCACTTTAAATTTAAGCACTACCTTGCTCTTGTTGTATGCGTACTATTTGTATTCATTATAAATACTAATGCAAAAACTGCAGAGTATATGCTTTCAACTTTACGAGATATCAATTGGCGATTTACAAGTATTTTGGATTTAGATTCTCTTTTAAAACATCAAAAACAAAAGATAGAGCACGCCCTATTTAATAAACAAGTCCGTAAACTGCAGTCTGAAAATGATTTGCTCAAAGATAGAGTATCGTCTCTAGAGTTATTGGAAAACGAGAACAAACGCCTTAGAGATGTTTTAGAAGTTAAACTTGGTCATTCAAAACTGATTGCTACCACAACACTAGTACGCTCCACTTTAGATTTCAGCAATCAATCATTCCTTATTCCCTTAGGAACGAAAGACGGTATAGAATCCGGTAACTTTGTGATGAGTATGTCTACTTTGATTGGTAAGATCACAGATGTTACAGACAGCTTCTCTATGGTTGAGATGATATCTAATAAAAATTCTAAAACTCCTATTCTCTTCTCTGAATCAAACCAAAAAGGTGTAATTACTGGCAATATCCTTGGTAAATCTATGATGAGCATTTTATATGTAGATGATGAAGACATAGTTCTAGATGGAGAGATTGTAATGACAACAGGTGATGGCTCTATATACCCACACGGCTTGAAAATTGGCAAAACTGTACGAAATGGTTCTGACATCTTTATTGAACCATCATATGAGCTATCAAAAATAATATGGGTGACGGTTTATAAGTATAATTAAAATTATTGGACAGATCTTGACTCTAAAATCAGTAGAAATTAAAATGCACTATTATGGACAAGTTATTATATAAAATTGTTGTTAATGTTGTCGTCTCATCTGTAAATGTTGTGGGCTTCTAGCCTACTCATATCTATTCTTTACAAATACATTTCAATATAAAATCACAACCTTGCGAATAGGTTGCAAAAGTCAGTGTTAATAAATACAGGTTTATTATGTCTACATTTAAAATTACTCTCACTACTGGATTAGCTATGTTTGATATGTTTTTCGGTTCTGGCAATCTAGTTTTCCATTTAAAAATCGGAATGCAATCAGGTAACCAGTACATGCTTGCTAGTATTGGCCTCATTCTCACAGGTATAATGGTACCATTTTTAGGGTTATTTAACATGATACTTTACCAAGGCAATAAAGATCAATACTTTGGGCTGCTTGGCAGATATGGCCCGTTTACTTTAAGCCTACTCATGTTATCTTTTAGGACCATTTGGCGTAGTACCACGGTGTATTATAGTAGCCTATGGAGGAATAAGCCTGCTGCATCCAGATATAAGCTTCCCTATTTTTAGTATGATATTCTCAATCGCCATTATTATCGCAATATGGCAACGAAATAAATTTATTCCAATTATCGGTAAGTTTCTCGGACCCTTTAAAATTATCGGTATAATCTCAATCATCATTGCAGCGATCTATCAATCTCCGAAGCTGATAGAGATCTCTATAGAACACCAAAATCCAATAGTATTAGGGTTAGTTGAAGGCTATCAAACAATGGACTTGCTAGCAGCTTTTTTCTTTTCTATCACTATAATAGAATATTTAAGAAGTGTTTCATCTAGTAAAGAAGAGGCTATAAAAATCAGCCTTTATTCTAGTATAATAGGAGCTTAATTAATTGGTATAATCTATATTGGCTTCGTTATTTTAGGTGCATACTATGCGCCTTACTTATCTAAGGTAGAGCGAGAACAATATTTAGCAACAATAGCTAATCTAACTTTAGGCAAATACGCAATATTAATACTAGCAATTACTATGTTTTTGGCATGCCTAACTACAGCAGCTAGCTTAAGTAGATTGTTTGCAGAGTTTTTACAGAAAGATATTGCTCACAGCAAAATAAGCTGGAATACTTCAATATTGATCACAACTATAATTAGTTATTTAGTATCGCTCACAGGCTTTACAACAATTTCTAAGGCACTTGGTCTAGTATTAGAATATATTTACCCAGGACTTATTATACTAGCTATAGCATCAATCCTACACAAGTACTCAAAGTTTAAATCCACTAAAGAGTCCTTTTGGATATCAATTATTATAGCGATTACTTGCAAGGCTTTATTAATAAATTAGGTGTATAGATCTATTTTGCACTCATATAATATTATAATTTGCACACAAGTATTATCAAAGTCTACCCTTGCAACTTGATCTCTAAAGCGTGTAAGGGCAGTCATATTGTGCATGACTGCAACTTATTAACTTGCAAACACCATCAAAAAGAAAATGGAATTGAATATGTTACTAGTAAATTCTCAGCGCCTGGATTCTTTTTATATATACTAGCGTTTGAAATATGGCTATAAGACACACCTATTCTGTGATTATTCGGTAGAATGCCACCAACTTCTATAGATGATAAAAACTCAATAGTACCACCCAAATTTTTACCATTACCACGTGAATATAACCCTGCTGCAATGCCTGGCGCTACATAGAGCATATCATTTATTGCAAAATCTAGATTAAAGCCTGCATATCCGTATACAGATCCCTTTGCTGTAACAAATCCTCCAACTTTTGGAGAAATATATTGATAGTATTTAGGCAATCTAAGCTCCAAGCCACCCATACCTTTTCTATATCTTGGATCAGAAGTCTCGAATAATCCGCCATATGCTGTAACGTATGAAGTATTCTTATTATCTGCAAAACACAAATTAACATTCGATGCACATATCACAGCCACGCACAAAGACAAACCAAGCTTTTTCATTACAAAACCACGCATTAAATACATAGGATAACTTATAGCAACAAGATGTTTTTTCAACGATTATTTCTTCAACTTTCTAATTAACAAAATAAGATTTTTCTGCACCCATCAAAAATTTGCACAGATATTGCTAATATGTTCTACTTAATTGCTTTTATATACGATGTTATTACGCGCCACCATATTGTTTCTACTGATATTGCCTTGCATCAATTATGCTTTGGCAGACTCTAGAATTAAGGATATCGTGTATTTTGAGGGGATCAGGGAAAATGTTTTAGTAGGATACGGCTTGGTTGTGGGTCTGAATGGCTCTGGCGATAATTTGAAAAACTCTGCATTTACTGAAAAAGGATTAACAGACTTTTTGGAAAGGCTTGGTGTAAACACACGCGGCGCCAACCTTAAAACAAAAAATATCGCAGCTGTAATGATCACAGCAACCTTACCTCCATTTGGCAGAACCGGCTCTAGAATGAGTGTTGATATAAGCACTATTGGAGATGCAAAGAGCCTCAAAGGCGGGACATTGCTTGCAACACCATTGTTAGGGGCGGATGGTGAAGTATACGCAGTAGCTCAAGGCCCAGTAAGCATAGGCAGTAAGCCATCTGATGACAATGACAAGCCAGATACAATGAGCCCAACAGCAGGCTTTATAAACAATGGTGCTATAATCGAGCGTGAAATAAATTTCGATTTATCATCTCTCAAGGAGTTAAACCTCGCATTAAAAAACCCAGATATCACAACTGCACGCTCAATAGAAACTGCTATAAATTCTGCAATACGCGAGAAAATCGCGTTTGCAAAAGATCCTGGCACTATAGAAATTAAGGTGCCAGATAGGTATGGCAAAAACGTGATGGGTTTATTATCCGACATTGAAGGAATAAACATATACCCAGACAATATCGCGAGAATCGTGATAGATGAAGCAACTGGTACTATAGTGATAGGAGATAAAGTATCGATTTCTAAAGTAGCCGTGGCGCAAGGCAATCTAGTAGTAAAGGTAGACCCAGAAGCTGATTTCTTATTCGAGATAGGAGCTACTAAAAAATCAGTCACTTCTCCTAGAGGCTCAGAAATTGCTCTCTTAAAAGAGACAACAGAACTGAATGATGTGGTACAGGGCCTAAACAGTTTAGGAGTAAAACCAAAAGATTTGGTCGCTATATTAAAAACAATCAAACAAGCAGGCGCTCTACATGCAGAAATTGTTACAAAATAGCTTTGCGATTTTTTTATGTATCCTCGCACACAAAGCATACCCGCTTTCTTTAGATCAGCAAATCGAGATGCGTGAAAAGCAAATACGGGAGTTGGCTACAGATTATGAATCTATAATGATATATCAGTATTATAAATCTGCCTTTGACAGCATACCGGTAGACCCATTATCAGGTGGTGGTGACGCTGAAAAGATATATCGAGATATGTTGCTACAAGAATATGGCAAGATTATAGCAAAAAACGCAAAACTTGGTGTCGCAGACTCTTTGTACAAAGCAGCATCTAAGAATGATTCTTTATTAATAGAGCTAAGAGGTAAAAAAAATGCAGGACAGTAATTTTGATCCTATCAATTTAAAAAATACAATGCTCGAGCTGATCGAGATTCTTACACTTGAGATCTCATTAATAAAGTCTGGATCTAAGCTTACAGAAGTGGATCTTCAACAGAAGGAAACTTTAGCTCAGAGTGCGTTATTACAGAATAATTTACTCACTGCAGACCCAAAGATCCGTGAAAATATAAATGACGCTTTGAAAAATGAGTTACGAGAATTGGCACGAGAATTGCAGAATGTAGCAAGCCTCAATACTCAGGTTTTACATGGAGCACTTATATTCAGCACAGAGGTGATAAATCTAGTGAATGAATATATAGCAAAGCACTATGAGAAAGCTCGTGTATATGACAGCTTTGGTAGAAACAAAGGAGCTTATTTAAAAAAGATGCCTTTTTCTATCAGCATAAATGATAACATATAGGATATAAAGCATATGTCAGGAAGCTTAGGTGCAGTATACACTTCCTCTCTTAGCTCGATGGATCGAAGCAAAAAGGAGTTTGCTGTAGCGTCCCATAATATAGCTAATGCCAGCAATAAAGATGCTTCTAAAATCAATTTAAATAGCACAACAAGGGTAATAGCAGGGTTGCCACAAGGTGTAGATATAGCATCTGTTTCTATATTCATGGACGAATCTTTAGAAAATTCTCTACTCGACAAAATATCCAAAGATTCGTACAACTCCACAATTAAAAGCCTATACACACAAGCAACCACATACTTTGGGGACCCAAATGATCAAAGTGGACTTGATGTAAAGGTCACAAATTTATTTTCTTCAATAGAAGAATTATCTAGGAATCCAAGCTCTTCTTCATTAAAATTGATGGCCGTGGAGAGTGCAGCAAGCCTATCAGATACGGTTTCTGAAATTGCATCTAACCTACAAAAACTAAGACTCAACATAGATTATAAACTAGGCACTTCAATAGATGAATTAAATTCAAAGCTAGATTATACATATAATACAGCAGTTACAATGCATGCAATGCCCAAAGGCACATTGGAGGTGGTAGATGCACAAGATAAGCTTAGAGCAGCCTTCGAAGGCATAGCTGAATATTTTTCTCTATACAGATATCAAGAAAATAATGGCTCATATAAGCTTTTCACAACGCAGGGAGATACTTTGATGGGTGACATAAAATTTTTCCTCAAGTATGAGCCACTTGCTTCTGTTGATTCTTTAATAAACGACATAGCATTCAACCCTATCAAAGTGAGTGCCGTTGATGGAAACAATATTGATACAAATATTAACCAAATTATATTACCTGGTGGCAAAACCGGTGAAATACCAATCAAATACGATACGGGCTCAATAGGTGCACTCCTAAAAATGCGCGATGTAGAGATACCAAAACTTCTAGATCAGCTTGATTTGTTTGCGCATTCTTTAAAAGAACAAATGAACTTAGTACATAACGAAGGCAATGGATACCCACCTCCTACCGTACTCACTGGGTCTCGCGCTATTAAATCAGATGCTGCACTCGGATTTACAGGGAATTTTAGACTTGCTGTGGTAGACGACAATGGGAACCCTTATTCAAATATCGATGCTTTGACTCTAGACCTCTCTAAGCTTGATTCTGGTGGTGGCGCTGGACATGCAAATTTTGAATCTATAATGCAAGAGATCAATTACCATTTTGGCAATAAAATGTGTATAGATAAAAGCATATCGCTTGGCAATTTGAGTGATATTCGCCTTGCTTCTTTATCAAAGAATATTTCAGCATCGGGCCTATTGAATCTAGACTTTGAGTTAGATAATAAATCTAATACTGGCACAACTTTTAATATAGTATCAGTGACAGCAACAGATGCTCTAGCTAACAATATCCTAGGATCTTTCAACAACACATCCACCTCTGTATCGCCAGGACTCACATCGCGTACTGGTGCAAGCGGTCCTTCCATATCTCTTAATCTACCTGCATCGATAGATTACCCTTTTACAATTGATGCACAAGTTCAGGTAAATGATGGCACTACAAGCTATATATCAACATTACGGTATATCATTAATTCACCGCAATCAAACCCAATCAATGGCTTTTTGGATCAAAGATTTGCTGTTTCTTCAAAAGTGAATGTTATAGATCCTGGCATTATCAATAACCCCTCCCTTACAGCACCCGTTATATCTGCTTACATGGTAGATGACAGTGGCTCAACAATCGCTGCAAACTCTGGAGTCGAAGGCTTTTTAAAGATTCAATCTGGAAGTAAATCATATCACCTAGCGATAGACAGTCTAGATAGCAAACACAATGGAGATGCTCCAACTAATCAGCTAGCGACAGGGCTCAAATTCTCCGCATTTTTTGGACTAAATGATTTATTCGTAAGAACAGATTCAGGATTAAACAGCTTAAATGCAAAAAATGCTGCCTATTTTATGGGGATACGAGATGATATTAAAGACAATCCAAGTCATTTAAGTAAGGCCAATCTATCGCAGGTTAACAATTTCACAGATCCAACTCAAGCAATATACCAGTACGAACTCACTGATGGTAATAACAATGTGCTTGAGAAATTCTTAGACCTAGCACGATCCAATGTGTTTTTTGTTTCTGCAGGTGGACTATCATCAACAGAAGTCACTTTATCGCAATATGCTTCGAATATTATAGGTTTCGCTGCAACGCAAAATTACTCTGTAAATTTTTTAGCAGAGCAGTCCAGTAGTGTACGCAATGCTCTACAGGATAAATTGCAGAATTTACGAGGCGTTGATATAAACGAGGAGATGGTCAACATGATAATATTTCAGCAATCCTTCGCAGCTTCTGCAAAGGCGATTCAGACAGCGAATCGCATATATGACATTCTATTTGAGGCATTTTGATGGAAATAGACGCACGCACATCCTTTAACTACATTAATCAAAAAGCTCTAAGCTCTATGCAGTCTTCTAAGAGCAGTATCACAACACTTGCCAAGCAGATTACAAGTGGCAAGTACGCAGATACATATACAGATTTAGTAGAAAAAACACCGGTGGAATCTTTACTGAATATGAAGCAGATACATACCTCTTTAAATCTACGCAATAAAAGCAATAAGCTGCTTTCTGGCAAAGTGAGTGAAATTGAAAACGCACTCAGGCATTTATCTGAAGATATTATCAAAGATTCTACAACACTGTGCATGCATGCAAAAGATCCAGCAACAGGTCCATCTCTTGATATTTTATCTTTAAGCCGCAATAAGCTTGAGCAAATCAGAGGCGTGTTAAATGCATCATTCAATGGAGAAAAGCTATTTGCAGGATCCAAAATAAAAGTTACAGATGTAGTTGGAGATATAGCACTTTTCAGCAATATAGTTTCAGGTAAAATTACAGCAAATTATTACAACGGAGATACTGATAAATTTAGCGCCAAAATCTCTGATACACATACTTTACAATATGGTGTCACCGCTGATAACCCTGCATTTACAAACTTAATTGCTGCACATCACTACATGATCAACAATGATTTTGATAATGCTATCACAGCTCTTCATACAGCAAAGCAAGATCTAGGAGACTTGGTTGCAAAGATTGGTGAACACTCTAAAGCTATATCGCAACAAGTTTCTAATGACGATTCAAACTTGCTCAGGCTATCTGAATCTGTAACAAATATAGAAGATGTAGATGTGACAGAGCTTATGCCCCAACTAGCTATGCTAGAAGTGCAGCTGAAAGCATCTTTTATGCTTACCACTCAGCTCAGCGATTTATCATTAGTAAACTTCTTAAGATAGGTATTTTATGTACAACAAAAATGATGATACAAACTTCACTACCATTACCAATCAATTTGGTTCAATGAAGGTGTATGCCAATAAAATTATCCAAATGCCGACTGGTCTCATCGGTATATCCCATGCGAATCATTTTATTTTAGAACCATGTCAAATACAGAAGTTTAAAAACTTTTACGTTCTACAATCTACAGAGTTCCAAGATCTAGCTTTATTGATGCAGCCTATTGTTGTGGAGTCAGAAAAATATCATGTCAAAAAAGATTTACTAGACGTAATACAACACATAGGAATGGTTGCTGAAAACACATTAGTAATGGTTGTTGTCGCTGTAAAGCAAGATGGTGATAAAAAATCACTTACAGTCAATGCGCGTGCCCCTATCTTCATAGATACCGTGAATCAAGCAGGTGCTCAGTTTGTATTACCAAACCAAGAATATGAGATACAAAAAGCCTTAGAAGATTAAAAAGACCTAGATACATATAATCAACTCAAAATTTTAATTATATTTATGTTGATATAATACGATCTTTTTTATACTTTTACATTTAAAGGTAAAATTTGCTGCAGGATAAATGGACACAATCAATAAAAAATTACAATCATCGCTCGATAGATTAGAGAATGCTATAAAAAAAAGAATAACTTCGTTAGAATTAGAGAATACAGAACTTAGAGCAGAGATCATCAAACTAAAACAAGAACTAAAAAACACAAAAAAAGTTGATTTTCCTACAGCGCCTCAAGAACAAGAGCGTGTATTATCTGCCGATGAAACAAAAGCCAGGCTAAAATCTGAAATACAGATGAGCTTAGGACAACTTAAGAAGATGGTAGTATAAATGTCACAAATAGAGATAACAGTTAGAGGCCTAGCACTCTCTTTAGAAGCTGAAGACGAAGGTAAAATCCTAGATCTTGCAGCTAAGTATAATTCAAGATTAGATGAGCTTGCAAAGCTTAACAAAAATTGTGGAGATCTAAAGTTGTCCATGATTGCGGGCTTGATAATGGAAGATACTATAGACTCCTTAAATCAAAAAGTACAAAACGCTTCAAACAACAACACTCAAGATATTGAAACAGTCAAAGTTTCATACAACGAGGCTATTTCTCAAATTGCCGATTACATAGATACTCTTGCGTACGCTGTAGAAAAGAGATAGAATAGTCTTTGTAAGACGATGGTGCTTTGGGGTTCGAGACAGGGACGTTGTGTACCGGGGCCTATAATCTCACTATAGGGAGCTGTCCCTGACAATGCGTATTCGCTTGTTATATGGCGCCCACCTTTAACAAAAAAGGGCCCGTAGTGATATGTTACCGACGGCCTACGAAGCACCACCAATCTTACTTCTGCTCATCTTTCTGAGCTGGATCTGGAGATAACAATTCTAAAAGCTTTGTCACCCTTTCTTCAATTGTTGTTTTATCTTTGAGTGCATCTACCGAGTTATCATCTATAGAGTTTAATGTCTGAGCTAATAACCTCATGATATCGGCTTTCAAATTATCTTGTGGGAGCCTGTTTTTAAAATCCTTCACTAGATCATCCAACAATTTTTGCTCATCTATAATCAAGTATGATATCGCTAGCTTTAATACTCTCTCTGCATCCTTAGTGACTAAATCATCACTGTGCTCACGCATTTTATAAATTCTAGGTTCAACATTTTTATTAAAGTCTTTCCATGTTTGACGGACCCAATATATGTCCGACCTTATATCATCAGCATCTTGTGAGAGATCACCTTCCAATAGAGTAATTGCGCCTTCATATTCTTCATTTGCAAGCAATGCATCTGCATGTATATATTTTCTCTCCACACCTATGTAATCCGGTAGTTCTTCATAAAAATCACCAATATTTATTGCATCAATTGCGAGTGCTGGCTCTTTGTTCATAATATAAAGCTTAGCAAGTTTGTTGATAGCAATCTCTCGTTTTTGACCTTTCAACCTGTACATAATCTGGTGATTTAACAATGCGGTTGCCCTACTTAGTAAATCTAAAGCGACCAAATGGTCTACAAAGCGCAATACAACATCATCCCCAACTTCTCCAATAGGGTTTAAATTCTCAAATTCGTAAAATATAGCGGCTGCCTGTAGGTGACTAATACCATCGTCTCTATGCTTTAAGAAAAAGTCGACAAATGTCTCACCCATACGCCTAGAGAGCATTAGAGCATCTGGTGAATATGGAAAATAATCTATAATCTTTTTCCAGGATCTTAGTGCATTAATATAGTCTTTCTCATCAACATAAGATTCTCCAAGATCTTTCAAAATCCTTACTTCAAGCTCATCACCACGCCATAATATAGATAGACCCTCTAGCTCCTTTATATACTCTTGCCTAGATATGCTATTTTTGCGCTCCAAATGTAATAGTTTGTGATATCTACAAGTTGTATAATGTAAATAATCTTCTAAATTTTCTATACACTTATCCCAATTTTCTATGGCTTTTTTAGAATCGTCCATTTTACTAAAATATACACCCTTTAAATCCAATAAATTATTTGCTTGATGAGGTGTGAGCTTATATTGACCTATCCTTTCTATCAACTTCTTGGCATCAGCATAATATCTGCTTTTTAGCTTGCTATTCGCGACAGCAAATCCAAACTCCACCATAAATGGATCGGAGTACTCTGTAATGAAAGAATTACTATCTTGTATGTAGATTCCTGCTGGGTCTATAATATCTAGATAATCTTCTGCATTACTAACCATATATCCTACTATCGCTTGCCAAAACCTCATTTCTTTACGGAGAGAAATCGGTACATCTAAAATATCTATCTTTCTTACAACCTTATAAGCTTCCATATAATCTTTGTTCATAAACTTCAAGGCGGCTTCTATAAGCTTAATATTATAGCTAGCAGCAAAATCCGGATCTTCTTGGTACAGCATTTTAATCACAATCAAGCCTTCTGCATATAAATCATTAGCCAAGTTAAATGTAGCCCAATTAGCTAATATATTACTGCGCTTTTCTTTGCTTGTTGCATTTGCAAGGGCCATTCTGAGATCGTATATTTTTTCATAAAAATCCTCATCTCTCACTTTATAGCTTTTGATATTCAAAATACTCAAGCTGTCAGTCACAAAACTATCTAACTTAAATTCGCCACCAACATCCTCTAGTTTTCTATGTGACTTTCGCAACACCTTAGGTGCGATATTTAAAGCGTTTGAACCTTCTATCGATACTATGTTTTTATGCTTCTTCGATGCCAAACTATCTGAGAGCTTTTGCAGTACTGCACCTTGGACAGATTGAATTATAGCAAAATCTACAAATTTATATTCACTTGGTATATTTGTAGCGCTCTCTGTAGTGGTCATAACCCATAAATCATCTCCTATATCTTCATCACGTATCGGTACAATTTGTGCAGTTTCTTCTAAAAACTCTATCTCTACACGGGGTTGAGGAGCAGCATATGGCCTGGATAAAACTCTTATTTGACGTGGCTTTATCGTGGAGTTCGAATACTCCAAAATCCATTTATTGCCTTCGCTGTACATTAATATGTTTTTATACTTCTTAGACTCATCATCAATTTTGATTTTGATTACAGATGCCCCCTCTTCTGTTTTAACAGACTTTATCTCTGATGTATTTGCATTGATTGATGCTGCTTTATTGAAGACAATCCATATATACCCAGAGCGTTTAAATGCTGCAGCACCAACTTGAGTCGCCCAATCAAATGTATATTTCACATTTTTTTCTGTTTGAGATCTATATATTGGCAATTTATATGTTTTTTGTAACTCACTCTGAGCACCCACCTCGTCTGCACTATCTTTTTTCTCTTTGGATGTATGATATATGTTGACGCCTTTTTGAGAAGAATCATCACCTAGTTTTTCAATACGCAAATTAGAGTCGCTAAAAATGATATTCATTACTCTACCAATAGGCTGAATTGCTTTAATTTTCGGCTCATCTTTAGTTAGTTTCTTTAAATCTTCAAATTCATACACATCCCCAAATACAAGGGTGAGCACACCTTCTGCATATGACATTTCAAAATCTTCCTTCACGCCCTCGAAGAGAACTTTTAAACCATAATTGGTTTTCACCGTCTTTACTTGCACAGATATAGCCCACGCGAGCGGCATATAGCAAAGCAGTATAATGAATAACAATAATCTTCTTACCCAGCAGATCACAAAATCTCAAGCAAACAAATTTAAGAACATTTGTAATACGGATAAGCATACATTGGAATTGTTTTTTACATTTTTTTTCTCATCCTTCTGCCCTCTCATTAAACAAAGATACTAGCTATTTTCCAAGCATTATTGTAGCATGCCTCTAGATGGGGTATACAACCTCACATTAAATATTGCATAATAATAGATCCTGTAGTAGACTCTGCAATCACTATGGGTAGTGTTGCTTTGTAGTCCTAATGCACAATGCATCACAATAGAAAAGACAAAGGAAGGAAATATCATGACTGAGATCGTCAAGTTTAATATCGAATCTAAAGAACACGCTGGTAAAAGCACTGCTAAACAATTGCGTAAATTAGGCAACGTACCTGCTACTATATATGGAGATAACCAAGCTCCTGAAATGTTTTCAATATCTTTAAACGACTTCGTTAAAGAATACCAAAAAGGTGGCATTAGAACAAGATTGGCTGAACTTGATTTAGCTGGAAGAAAAATCAGTGCGATCGTTAAAGAAGTGCAATTACACCCAGTAACAGATCACCCTTTACACATCGATTTCTTAAGAGTTGGCAAAGACACAACTGTAAAAGTTGCTGTACCAGTAAGAATTTCAAACGAAGACAAATCTCCAGGCGTTAAAAAAGGTGGAATCGTGAATCTAGTGCATAGAAAAATCGATTTTGTTTGCCACCCTTCTAAAGTTCCTGCGCACATTGACGTGTCAATTGAAGGAATGGAAATTGGCCAGAACGTTCATATCAATGATCTGAAATTAGCAGAAGGTGTTACACCTTTGGATACTTCAAACTTTACTGTATTATCTATTATGGGTAGAACAGAAGAAGAAGCTAATCCTGCCGCTGCTGTAGCTGCTGCAAGCTAATAACTAATAACAGATGTCTCAAAGTAATCCTGTCATTATAATAGGAGGAGGTTTAGCTGGCTCCGAGGCTGCTTGGCAACTAGCATCGCGAGATGTATTTGTAAAGCTGTACGAAATGCGCGGTGTAAAGACAACACAGGCACATATAACAGATCACCTAGCAGAGCTTGTATGCTCTAATTCATTTAGATCAGACGATGTAACAAATGCTGTTGGATTGCTTCACGAAGAGATGCGTAGGCTAGATTCACTGATTATGAAATGTGCAGACGCGCACAAGGTCCCTGCTGGCTCTGCCCTTGCGGTTGATAGACATGCGTTTTCTGCTGCCGTACAGCAAGCGTTAGAGTCGCATCCATTAGTAGAGATTTGCCGAGCAGAATACACTTCACTTGATTTTGACTCTTTAGGAATACTTGCAACAGGACCTCTCACAAGTGAAACACTCGCATCTCAATTGCAAAAAATCACTGGTGAAGAATATTTAGCATTTTTTGATGCAATAGCTCCAATCGTATATAAAGACTCCATTAACTTTGATATTGCCTGGATGCAATCTCGTTACGACAAGGGTGACGGGCAAGACTATATTAATTGCCCAATGGAAAAAGATGAATATTACGCATTCATCGATGCGCTAAAAACTGGTGAAAAAACTGAATTTAAAGAGTGGGAAAAAAGCACTCCCTATTTCAATGGATGTCTACCTATTGAGGTAATGGCAGACAGAGGTCAAGATGTACTACGTTTTGGACCTATGAAGCCAGTTGGTCTAACAAACCCTAAAACAGGCAAACGTGCTTATGCTGTGGTACAGCTCCGTCAGGATAACAAGCTTGGCTCTTTGTATAATATTGTTGGTTTCCAAACTAAGCTGAAGTATGCAGAGCAAAAACGTGTATTCCAAATGATTCCAGCACTTGAGAATGCAGAGTTTGCTCGTTTAGGAGGCTTGCATAGAAATACATTCATCAATAGCCCAAAAGTGCTCGATCATGAGCTGAGGCTCAAAAATAAGCCTAATATAAGGGTTGCAGGTCAAATCACAGGTGTTGAAGGATATTTAGAGAGCGCAGCTGTAGGTATGATCACAGGTATGATGACAGCATTCGAATATAAAAATGCTAGCTTCCCTATACTACCCAAAGAAAGTGCATTAGGCTCTTTACATGCACACATTACTGAAAATGCTAATTCTGACACATTCCAGCCGATGAATATTAATTATGGGCTATTCCCAGAGCTTAACAATAAATTACGTGGGGATGATAAAAAATCTGCACTATCTCACAGAGCTCTATCTGCTATCGATACTTGGTCGGCCTTACAAGGATAAACCACCTACATGTTTTTCTAAATCGATCTGTTCTTTTAGCCAATCCTTCCAAGATGGCCATACTTCTGGATATTCAAAATGAATGAATGATGAAAAAGCGAATCCTTCGCCATATTCTATCTTAGCAAAAGCAGCATTTCCTTGTATGTTGATGCTATGATATGATGCAAGTATTGTAGTGGATTTGAGCAAATGAGCATTTTCGAAAAACCCTCCACCATAAGAAAACACTTCTCTAATCACACTATCATCACATAAAACCTGTATTTTAGTTTTCTCAGCAAGGTTATTAAATATAGGGCCTTTGACCTTGCCACCATATAACCCCAAGTGCTCCCTGTTGATTTGAGGAAGCTTGTACACACCACCAAACTCTGATTCTTTTGCACTAAAATATGCGCCTGCGCATATTCCTAAAAAAAACCCACCTTGCTTTACAAACTCCCTGATAGACTCCATACCATCACTACCTAAAGCTTCGTTGTATGGAGATGCTGCACCACCAGGTATCACAAGCATACTAGTATACTCAAACCATTCTCGAGTTTTGATCTGTGAGGCTGATATATATTCAGTATTCCCATATATCGAGCTGAGTGCAACCCTAGTATTGAAAAAACATTTGTAATCAACACCGGGTCCGTCATATATTCTTACTTCTTTCAATATCTTACCTTTTTTATATAGGATAAAATATAGATATCAGATCTGCTACATCTCATCAAGTGTGTCATTATTAAGCGCGATTAACCTTCTGTTAACCTATATTCGCTAAAATACATTGTATGAGAAAGAATTTAGAGAGATTAGTATGAACAATGTAGAGTTAGCGAGTTTATTACAAACATTAGAAAATAATATATTGAAAGATTCACCTTTCAACTACTTATTCCAATGGGGGTTAAAAGAGAACATATCATTATTTGCAGAATATCAAAGTAGCAGTGGTCTTGATAGAATACTGACAAGGCTCAAAATAGTAGGCATATCTTTTCTTATCTTAATCACTAATCCTATCCTTGTCTCATTTGCCGGATTTTACGGTGTACAGATAGCAAGATCTATCGATAGATCTAAGCCTTTATTTGGGTTAAGAGCAGAAGATTTAAAAAGCCTTGGATCATTTCTCAATAGCACTGACTTAAAACGATTATTGAATGACGATATTATTAAAGACTCTATACCCAAAATTGCTAAAGCATTTCAAGTCCCGGAAAACCAGCTTGAGATACTTGCAGAATTATTTATAGGAGGGAATCTCGATAATTCTCTAGGTATGATGAATGAAGTGTTGCAGTTTTTGAGTGATGAAGCAAATTTCAAGCATCTGGAAGATCTTCTTGCTATCTATAAGAAAAAAGATTTAACACCACAAGAGGAGAAAAAGAAGTCTGACCTATTATCCTATTTTATGAGAAAAGCACCGGAGATCTTAAAAACCATCAACAATAGTCATATCTCTGGCAAAGGCAAACTTGGTAATTTAATTGGCACAATATTGAAGTCTGGCATATCTAAAACTTCAGAAGTTGAACAAATAGAATTTCTTGTGAAAGCATTAAATGGTTTAAAATTAAATTTTGTGATCGATAATTTTGTACCTGACATCGCATCATTTGCTGCAGAGAATTTAGAAAATCTTCTTCTGCTTCAACCGTTTGTTTCTAAACGCCCTTTCACCGAAAGTGAGTTAAAAGAGAAACAAAGAAAATTAGCAAGGCTTGATCAAATCAATAAAGTGCCTGAAGATCAGCAAGAGACCCGTGCTCAAGAAAAGCTAGAAATCCAAGCTTTCTTAAATGTAGAACTAACAAAAGAGGACGAGCAACTTCGCAATAACCTTATCAAAAGCTTATTACCTGCTCTCAGCGATTTGATGTCAAAACTAAACGATGATCTTAGTGCTCCGGGCAAAGAGCAATTCGCTGCTTTTGTAAAATCGGCATTAGAGATATTTACACCCAAATTGGATAATAATTTAAAAAAGCTCATTCATAATCTTCTGCATGATGGCAAACTCACTTTAGTTGTAGGCAAGTTGTTACCAAAAATCCTGACATTTGCACATGCAAACTTTGATGCGCTAATTGCTAAAGATGCTGTAGCTTTAACTGCGCCACTTTCATCACTGATTGTGGATATATTTAAAGAATTAGATGCACAAGAAGGTAAAGATTTTATCGCATTCTTAAAAGTCAATAAAGCATTTTTGGGCAAGTTCTTACACACAACAATGACTAAAGATAAACTTGAAGACACCAAAGATTACAGAGTGTTGATGGATGATAGCGTGTTTGACTTCCTGCTACCTGCTGTGATTAAATCTATCAATACCTTCGATCGCAAATCTAAAGAGTTAGAAGGCGCACTCAGCTATGGGCTTGATATAGCTTTTGGAGCGAAGCGCAAGCCACAAAAAGGAATACCTGCTGAGCTTTTGCCGATAGTTAAGGCCGTGTTTACTCAATCTACCAACATACAAGCATTCCTTGCTAAAACACCTGAGATTCTTGATAATTTTGATAAAAATGCAATGAACACAGATATTAATCCAGAATCTTTATTAGATAATAAATTGCTAGATGTTATAAACATATTTTTTAAAGATTACGCTCTAGAAATAGATGAAGATGGTGATGTTTTTGGTGAA
The DNA here is from genome assembly GCA_021299995.1 of Candidatus Jidaibacter sp. Taxonomy (GTDB): domain Bacteria; phylum Pseudomonadota; class Alphaproteobacteria; order Rickettsiales; family Midichloriaceae; genus JAJTIA01. The sequence goes on from JAJTIA010000087.1 coordinate 24,597, forward strand.
GAGAATGATGGCAAAAGCCTCTTAGATTTGGTAAGCGATGGCATCATAGCAAATAACCTTCATGCAAAGCTTGCAGTTGCTGCAGAAAAATTTGGAACAGAAGGTGCGTTATCGGGTGCAGCCGCAATTTTTGATGAGTTACGAAAAGCAGCTGCATTTAATGATATTCTAATTGAGACTCCTGAGCTCGCAACTAACATTACAGAAGCTATTAAATACTTTGCATTAAAATATCAGGGCGATACTTTAAAAAGCATGAACTTCGATGTAAGGATCCTTGATATAATAAAGCCTTTACTGCTCAATACACAGGTCACTTTTGATCTTCTTAATGCTTTAAAAGAATTAGCCAGCTTCAACATGTTAAGAAAGAGGGAACCAATGTACTTACATGAGAAGTTGACTCCTTTTTTCCAAGCTTTAAAAGATGCATTTTCGTCTCCAGATATCGCACAAACTTTCAATACAGATTATAGAAATGCAATTAAGGGGTTTATAGAAGCATCACCTAGTTTAAGAATGCTGGTGAATTACTTTGTATCCAGCTACAATTTGACCCTTGATGATATATTTAACCTTATTTCCAACCCTAAAGAATTGGATAATATAATATACGCTCTTGATGAAATTAAGGATTTAGACTCATTTGATCTATGGTTAGTACCTAGAATAGGAGCTATTCTGCAAGAAGCAAGTCAACTTTCTATCACTGGAAAAATCATCAGAGGTATGCGATATGGACCTGATGTTAGGCAAAATAGTACACTCACAAACTCGCTTTCTGAAATCTTTGAAGCAAGCTTGAAAGCTGCTAGAGAAAATAATACGACACTACGAGATGAAGCCCCATCGTTCATTCTAGAAAAAGACTCGGACTATGTAAAAGAAGCAGTAAAATACTCTGATTATTCCTACAGCAGTTTTGATAATTATGTCTCCATATCAAATATGCAATTTGATAATATATACATGCCTTATAGTAAGTTCGAGAGTTTATACATCAACAAATCCACACTCTATAATAACAGCTTTGGAAATATTGAATGCCAAAACTATCTCTCCATAAAAAACTCTGAGTTAAGATTTGTTTATTTAGCTGGAATAAAGGCACCATTAGACAAAATAGTTATAGAAAACTCTTTGTTCGACTCAGATTCATTTAATAATTTAATGGACTCTGTAAAAGGATTGAATGTAGATAGCCGGCGATATGTAAACCCTTCTAGATACCTTCCTGAATCCTTGGGCGGATATAGCGTTAAAGCACAAATGCTCAAAATCAAAGACCTGTCTTTGGAATTCAACCAACGCATTAACAAAGGCAAGCCTGTATCATTCAAGGACTTTATGGATAAGTATAATGCGGATATAGATCCAAACACTAATATTAAGCTAATCCGATTCAAAGATCTTGACTTCGTTGCCATAGAGTTATCTAGGTTTGAAGATATCTTAATTGGAGAATTTGCTTTAGAGAACTGCACTATTTCAGAAGAGCAGCTAAAAGACCTCAAAAAGTTCTGCACTAGTAAAAAAATAGTACTTTCTATAACGCAAAGATTCAATGGCATTGCTTTTGATAAAATCGATTGGGATACATTTAAAAATTCAACTCATGTACTATTTGAGAATGCCAAATTCTCAGCTCTAGAGGAAGAAACAATTAAATCATCAGCACAACAGCATGGTATAAAGCTTGAAATACAAAAATCATACGAGAAAAATGAGGTAGCGATTCCTAAGGCAGGTGTAGCTAGCGATCATACAGTAAAAGCTCCGGTTAAAGCTATTGTTGAGCCGCATGTTGGGGAAGCAGCACATGAGGTTGAACCAGCTATTATTATCCAAGGGTCTCAATCAATTGCTGAGCCAGTTGTATCGCAGGCTAAATCACATGATGAAAAAATTGCAGAACCAAAAACAAAGACAAATACTGATTTCATGTTAGATGGATTAAGAGCAGCAATCTTGGCACGCGCATTAGATAGAATACCTTTAGGCAAACGATCTCCTGAGCTGAATAGAGCAATTGGGGAGAGCTTAGTCAACACCTTGAACAAAGACTTTACTGAATGGAGTAAGTCCGAGCATTCTTCAAAAATTGAAGTTGCGTTCTCAGCATATTTTCAAAACAAAATCCCAGATAAACAGAAAATCGCCAGCGATTATTTATCTGATGTGTTGAACAATATATGCACCGTGTACAGTGATATGGTGCCAAAAATACTGAATTTAGAAGGAAATGACCCTATCAACAGACTAGATATAGAGTTGAAAAAAGCTTTTGACACTGTGGGCAAAAAGAGTGTGATTGTTCAAGTACCAGATCCTTGCAATCAACGTAAGATATAATTATTCTATTCGATCTATTGACAGGCTAAGCACTCATCATACTTGTTTTCCTGCTCTGTATCTTGATGATGTACAGCAGCCATGCCTTTCATAGCAGGTGGTAGCTTCATTTCTAACTGTATCGCTTCTTTTGTAGCTCTATCAGACACCTTATCAGCACGTTGTATAGACTTAGATCTGCAATAGTACATCGATTTCACACCTTTTTTCCATGCCATAAAATGTAACATATGCAGGTCACGCTTATGTATGTCAGCTGGAATAAATATGTTTAACGATTGTGCCTGACATATATAAGGCGTCCTGTCTGCTGCTAAGTCTATAACCCATCTTTGATCAATCTCAAATGCAGTTTTAAACACAAGCTTCTCATCATCAGATAAACATTCTAAATGCTGCACAGAACCTTCATGAGTCATTATAGAAGTCCATGTGTCGTCTGTGTCTTGCCCTTTTTCTTGCAATAGCATCTTAAGATGCTTATTACGTACGTTAAACGAACCTGTTAATGTTTTTTGCGTAAATGTATTAGCATTATAGGGTTCAATGCCTGGCGAAGAGTTTCCAGCAATAATAGAAATAGAAGCAGTTGGAGCAATCGCCATCTTATGAGTAAACCGATCTGTGAGGCCAGCATCTGCAGCATCAGGGCATGGCCCTTTCTCTTGACCTATTCTTTTCGATGCATTATCCACTTCCTCATGAATATACTTGAATATCTTATTATTCCAAGCTTTCGCTATAGCAGACTCAAACGGAACCTTCTTATACTGCAAAAAGGAGTGGAAGCCCATTACGCCAAGGCCTATACTACGCTCTCTATAAGCAGAATACTTAGCACGAGCCATAGAATCTGGTGCAGTATCGATAAAATCTTGTATGACATTGTCTAAAAACCTCAATATATCTTCAACAAACTGTGGCTCTTCCTTCCATTCATCATAAGTCTCTATGTTAATAGAGGACAAGCAACACACCGCTGTGCGCTCATTTCCAAGATAATCCTTACCGGTAGCAAGTGTAATTTCACTGCATAGGTTAGATGTCTTCACCTGTAAACCATGGTGCTTATAAGACTCTGGCGCAAGCTCGTTCACCTTATCTATGAACAAAAGATATGGCTCACCTGTTTCGACTCTAGCAAGCAATAATCTAATCCAAATATCACGGGCCTTAACAACCGATACAGTAGACTGGTCATGCGGGCTTTTTAGCTCCCATGGGTCATCATTCTCAACCGCATTCATGAATGCATCTGTGATCACAACACCGTGGTGCAAATTCAAAGACTTACGATTAGGATCGCCACCTGTAGGTCTTCTTAGTTCAATAAATTCTTCTATTTCTGGATGCCAAACAGGCAAGTATACTGCAGAGCTACCTCTTCTTAATGAGCCCTGTGAAATGGCAAGAGTCAATCTGTCTTGAACACCAATAAATGGAACAATGCCTGATGTTTTACCATTACCTCTAACACGCTCACCGATCGAGCGTACGTTACCCCAGTAAGTACCAATGCCGCCACCACGTGACGCAAGCCACACGTTTTCATTCCATACATCGACTATTCCTTCTAGGCTGTCACCTGTCTCATTCAAGAAGCATGATATGGGCATCCCTCTATCTGTCCCACCATTGCTTAAAATAGGGGTTGCAGGCATAAACCACATCTTGCTTATGTAGTCATACAATCTTTGAGCATGAGCATCATCATCCGAATAATAATGAGCTACACGCGAAAACAGTCCTTGAAAATCTTCTCCATTGTAAAGATACCTATCCACTAAAACAGCCTTACCAAAATCAGATAAAAGCTCATCTCTAGAGCTATCTGTCTTGACCAAGTTCATTCTGTTCTTCATAGGAAATTTCTTTATAACATCCGCAACATTCTTACTTAAAGCCATTTAATCCCTTTTTTATTAACAATCGAGGTCATACTATATATAGTAGGTCAGTTTGCAAACTTATTTATCTTACTACTATATATAGTTTTTTATTGACAATGTTTTTTAGCATATACCATGCCAAAATTAAAACTTACAACATTAAGAAAAACTAGTGCATTAAGAGTTTATGCAACATTTCAGAAAGAAAAAATATTTTTTACACTTAGGGCTTGAAAACAAAAAGACCATCACTATATAGCAACTAGCAATAATGCATCTAACAAAAAAGAGGTAAGTATGAATATTAAGCCATTGCATGATCGTGTTTTGGTCAAGCGTGTAGAACAAGAACAAAAAACTTCTTCAGGGATTATCATCCCTGATAATGCTCAAGAGAAGCCAATGGAAGGGATTGTTGTTGCAGCCGGATCTGGCACAAGAGATGAAGCTGGTAAAGTTCATCCCCTTGAAGTGAAGCAAGGAGATAAAGTGTTATTCGCTAAATGGGGCGGCACAGAAATTAAATTAGACGGTCAAGAATATTTGATTATGAAAGAATCAGATATTTTAGCAATCGTTGCATAAATAAAGAATTTTAAATAAGGAGAACAAAAATGGCAAATTCAAAGCAAATACTTCATGGCAGTGATGCTAGAAGCAGGATTGTTGCTGGAGTCATCAAAGCTGCAGACACAATCTCTACAACATTAGGCCCTAAAGGTAGAAATGTTATAATAGAAAAATCTTTTGGCGCACCGAAAGTAACAAAAGATGGCGTAACAGTGGCAAAAGAAATCTCGTTTAAAGATAAATTCGAAAACTTAGGCGCACAACTTGTTAAAGAAGTTGCAAATAAAGCTAACGACAATGCTGGTGACGGCACCACAACAACCTCTGTACTTACAAAAGCTATGGTTGTTGATGGCATGAAATCAGTAACTGCTGGCATGAACCCTATGGATTTAAAACGCGGCATGGAATCTGCCACTGAAGCTGTAGTGCAGTATTTAGAGAGCATTTCTCAGGAAGTAAGCACATCAGATCAAATAGCCCAGGTTGCAACAGTCTCTGCAAATGGTGATTCAGAGATCGGCTCAAAACTAGCTGAAGCATTCCAAAAGGTTGGAAAAGATGGCGTTGTCACAGTTGAAGATGCAAATAAGAGCGATGGCTTCGAAGCAGAAATCGTAGAAGGCATGAACTTTGATAGAGGCTACTTATCGCCTTACTTTATCACAAATCCTGAAAAAATGATCACAGAGTTTGAAAATCCATACATACTTCTTGTTGAGAAAAAAATCAGTAACCTACAACAGTTACTCCCTGTACTTGAAGCAGTTGTACAATCTGGTAGCCCTCTTCTCATCATCGCTGAAGATGTAGAAGGTGAAGCACTTGCAACACTAGTAATCAATAAGCTAAGAGGCGGCTTAAAAGTTGCTGCAGTTAAAGCTCCTGGGTTTGGTGATAGAAGAAAAGCTATGCTTGAAGATATTGCAGTTGTTACAAATGGCACAGTTGTTAGCGAAGATTTAGGTCATAAGCTTGAAAACGTTAAGCTTGAAGATTTAGGCAGATCTAGAAAGGTTGTAATCACAAAAGATGACACAACAATTATTGACGGCAAAGGTGAAGGCCAAGCTGTGAAGGCTCGCATCAACCAAATAAAATCTGAGATTGACGAATCTTCTTCTGATTACGATAAAGAAAAATTGCAAGAAAGATTGGCTAAACTTGCTGGTGGTGTTGCTGTACTTAAAGTTGGGGGAGTCACAGAAGTAGAAGCTAAAGAGAAAAAAGATCGAGTTGAGGATGCATATCATGCAACAAAAGCCGCGATCGCAGAAGGTATAGTAGCTGGTGGTGGCTGCGCATTGCTTTACGCATCTAAAGTCCTAGACAAATTGAAAGGCAAAAACGAAGATGAGCACGCTGGTATAAACATTATCCGCAAAGCACTCTCTGCGCCAATCAGAAAAATTGTGGAAAATGCAGGTGGAGATGGCTCTCTAGTTGTTGCAAAATTGAATGAAAGTTCAAATGACAACACAATTTTTGATGCTCAAAAAGGAGAATATGTCGATGCATTTAAAGCTGGTATTATAGATCCAACAAGGATAGTGCGTATCGCATTACAAAGTGCATCATCTATAGCAGCACTTCTAATCACAACAGAAGCTGCAGTTACAGATGAGCCTGAAGATAGAAAAGATATGCCTAACATGGGTGGCTCACCTATGGGTGGAATGGATTTCTAATCACAAACACATTTATAAAAAAAGCCTGCGTACTATTAAAAAGTTGCAGGCTTTTTTTAGTTTTGACTTGTGTTAAAATTTCTCCTAACATACTATAAGCATTACAGTGCATTTAAAGAAGTAAGGGAGCATTATCAGTATGGAGCATTCTAGCATTTCAACTGGCGACACATTAGAAATGAGCTTGTCTGGAAAATTTACTTTTGCCGATAATAGAAGCTTTCAGCCAGCTTTAGAAGGAATTGGCAACAGACTTTATAAGCGCGTTGTAATCAATCTAAAAGAAGTAAGTTTTATTGATTCAGCAGCACTTGGTATTCTGCTCTTAATACGAGACAGATGCGATAAGCACTCAACACAACTTCTCATTAAAAACCCTCTAGGGCAGGTAAAACAGATGTTTGAAGTATCTCGTTTTTCCGAATTATTCACTATCTCGAACGATTAACTATAGCTAAATTAGCATCAAAGTTGAATTGCTTTATAGATGACTTGACCTCATTAAAACTAAAGCAGTATAAAATATAATCTATATTCATCAAGAATTGGGACGTCTTTTAGGGTGACGGCGCGCAACCGCCTACAGGTTGCCGCAATGATTTGCTGAAAATTTTAAATGCTTTAGTCTTCAAGCTTTTTGGCTGAAATGATGTGCTACCTTATGACGTTTTGGCTATATATAACAGTTTTACGGGGCTTTCCTATCATGCAAAGAGACTTTTAATATTCATGCCATTTTTATACCGACTTAGCTATAGCTGCAGTCTTTGGTGGAGTGGTCAGAGCAGAGAGGTAGTGTACCACAAAGATTCGATTACAAACTTGCTACATTTGTATATTCTGCAGCAGATTTTATGAAAAAATCTCTAGCAGTACTCATAATATTTTTGATTCCATGATGTAGTTCAATATCAGCATTTACAGGGGTTACAGATGTAAGCAATTGAAGCATAACACCATCTACTATCACATCACTTTTTTTCTTATCATCTAAATATGCAGCGAATAATAACATTAGACTAGTACAAGCAGTTCTTAAAACGAATCTAGAAATATGATAATCTCCTAATAAAGCATCCCAATTATTGTGTATTATTATTCTATTTGTAAAAGCAGATAATAGCATAAATGCTGATTTTGAGGACACATAAGCCATATCTTTATCAAAGCTTTTTGTCATAGTAAATCGCGCAATAGACTCTGCAATAGCGGCAGATACTGTTTTATCTATACCAAATTCTACAACTTGATTATAGAGAAAAGACCCAAAATAGTGGTGCTTAATTGGCATCAAAAGCGCGAGTGCGTTACCATATTGCTCTAACCATTCTTTATTTCTATAGGCTACAAGCTCCATCATCATAATAGAGCTAGGTATTAGCAACCCTTTTTGTATTTGATCTTGATAATAGAGATTTTGCAACAGTTTTAGCCCAACAGGTAGAATGTAAGGAGAATATTCCCATCCAGTATCAAACCACCCTTTCGTATTCCTACCACGCTTCATTGTAAAACAACCTATAAACAAAATACTTAGTTACTTTATCAACGAAACTCTGCACAAACAACAGAAATCACGAATATAACAATTAAGACTTAGGTTTTGGAGCAGGATTATTCCTATCCTTTTTCTCATCCATCTCACGCTGTTTTTGCATTTTCTCAGACTCAGCGGCTTGCTTCTTCTGTCTCGCTATTTCTCTACGGTCTATACTCTGTCTATCAAGTCCTAAAGCACTTTCCCCTACACCTATAATATGGCCTCCATAGTCTGAAAGGTTGGTAGCATTGATCATAGCACCAGATATTATTACATTTGTGATCTCTACTGACTTCTCACAAAACGCATACATAGACTGAGCTAGCAATAATAATATTATAGAGCCTTCTATGGCGCCTGGTGGCACAAAGAAAGGTGCAGAGTCTGGATAATGACTTAGCGCTAGTACATTCCAAGATGGCCATATACAAAAATCTACGATATTTGGTATGTATATTTTTAACAAGCATCCTGGGCATATTGTAAAGCTAAATGTATACATAAGCACAAGCACTATCAAAAGATTAAATACAACGATACTTGTAAACAATACCACTGGCTGCAATGTGAAGGATACTAGATACTTCCACCAACTGTCAAAGAACTGCTTGGTAAAATTAAATAACATAAAACATAAGAAGAGTGGGCCTATGAAGATCAAAAGCGCAATAATAATCATCGACATCAGGAACATCATCACTGCTTTTACAATAGACAGGAAGTAATAAACCATTGCAACACCTACAACCATTACAAGTATCACTCCAAATACTCCAGATAAAAATAACGCATAAAGCTTTAGACCCATCACCCGAGAAAACATCATCTTAAATGGCCCATCAAATACAGCGAAGATTTGCGCTGGATCTTCTGAAATGTCCACAATCGGTTGCCCACCCGCGACATTATTTTCTAAACTTGCATTTCCTATTAATGCGATGAGCTCAAGGCCACCGTCCATAAATGCTTTGTAAAAGTAACCAGAGAAGAATTCCCAGCTTGTTGGCGATATAATTGTCGCAACTATTGCAAACTTTATTACCCTTATAAATAGCTCTCTTCGATTTGCCTGCACAGTACCTATCAAGTACCCCAAACCGTTAAATGCTATATAAAATATCAATACCGCCCTAATCGAAGCAATGACCGCGGACTCCTTGATCAATGCATTATAGAGCTTTTCTAAAACCCCAGTTTTCTTATCTGTACCGTATATTACTTCTCTTACAGTATTCACAATCTCCCTTATAGGACCACCCGATTGCTTAAAGCCAGATTCACCAAGTTTCATCAGTGACACATAATATTGTCCATGTCTGTGCGCCGGATCTGTATAGTATTTTTTAATTTCATCAGGTAAGGAAGCTGGCACTTCCATAGGCTTCACTCTTAAAAACACATATCCATCTCTGTTAGCCACAATTGCTTTGCCATCCGCAAATATTTCACGCGTAACATCTTGCCATTCATTATCAGATGAGGGCTCTTTCGCAGCAAAAGCATATTGCAATCTTTGCCCATTCACTATGGGGCACCCACCCCACGACACTGTAACTGCCATGCCCCCAACGTGCTTGTTATAACTATCAATCGAAACGGATTTGTCAAAGTGACGCAAAGCAAGCTGAACTGGATCTTGTGAAAACCCTTTAAGTATTCCAAAAAATGAATATACAGGAATACCAGGGTTGTCTATTTTGATACACTTATCGTGATTTTGCATCCTTTTATCTGGGCTATCACAATCAGGTGGAGACATATTGGTATTCACTTTATAATCCATATCTAATGCAGATCCTTTTAGACCATACCAATAGACATGCTTTGGCTGATCTGCGGGCACCTCACCTGATGAGCTATTTGAAGCTTGGACACGGGCAGATTCTCCTAAAAGCTCTATAAATCCTGTTGAGTTCATTTTCTGCCCTGGTGGCATTACATGTAGTGCACCTCCATCTGCTATTAGCTTTGCAACATCGTTACCTCTTACATCGTATGCTTTAGGGTTGAGTTTGGCATCAAACAAATCTTTACGACTTTTGATTTTTTCGAATGAATTAGAAAAATACACACCTTCCCAAGCAATACTTACCTCATCTCCATCTTTAATCCAAATGCCTGTATCTGTGTAATATGGATTCCTAGCATTCCAATTGCACTTCTGATAGCCAAATGTACTCCATGTACTATAGTTAGTAAGGCTAGCCCACTTATCATTTGGCATCATGATAGCACACAAATTCTCATCTCTTTTTTTAATAACCGTCTGACTGGTTTTATCGTTCCAAACCTTTGGATCAAGACTTGTAATCATTGGTGTGACATAAAATGTTCTTTTTCCACACATATATATTTTATTGAAGTCAGAGTTTGTAAGCATTCTTAAGCTGATTTTATCTCCGCTAGAGACTAAAAAACTAGATGAAGCAATAGATTCACCCTTAAGAACAGATGCGGAACAAGACACTCTAGTTTGTGTAGGGCCTACTACTCTTACTTTTCTCTTACCATTATCATCATGATCTGTATATTCTTCATACAAATATCCACTGTAGTTATTACCAGATTGACATGCTGACATACACTCTGTGATTGCTTCGCCATTTAGCTCTAGCCCACCTTTAGACTTTCTAGAAAAGGATTCACACTCAATTTTGCAAGCAGATTGGCATGCTTTATTTATAGGTGATATAGATATGTTCTCTCCTGTCAGCGCACCCATATCATAGCCTTTTATGCAGTCGCCATACAAATCGGACTGCGCCATCACTTCTGAATGAAACGCGAATAAGACATAAACAAAAAGCCACAATATATGCTTGAAAAACATCCTGTTTCCTATAATAGATATACATAGCTTAAATAAGGTGTAAAAAATACACAACAAAAATTAAGCGTAAATAAATTGATTTAATAGATTTAATATATTAATTAATATTCAACTATACTAGTGCTTTTCATGATGAATACAAAATCTATTAAAAATAATGCTGCAATACTAATCTCTTTGGTATTACTATCTGCATGCAGTGGCAAAAATCCTTTTGCTATCGAAAAGAAACTTGATATGCCAGGCGAGAGAATACCTATCATTGAAAAGAGCAAAGATCTTGAATTGCGATCCGATGCTTCTGCTGCGACTTCAACACCAGAAAAAACAAGCTTAAAGGAATATAATGGGTTTTATCAAGATTTCCATCATATACAAAATTTGGACTGGAATCAAAACTTGAACAAGTTGCATTCTATTGCTTTCATGGGCAACTCTACGCTTATAAACCCTTCAAACATAGTTGTACTAGATGAAAAAATCTATGCTATGTCCAGTGATGGCATTGTTTATTGTTATAATATTGCAGGCGATAATATATGGCAGAATGACTTATTCAGGGAATTTGAGAAAAAAAGCTACTTCTCATTCATGTCTGAGAAATTTATTGGTGGCGCCTTAAAAATTGAAGGAAATATATTGTATATTTCCACAGGCTCAGCACATTTAGGAGCCTTCAACATTCATACAGGAGAAAAAATATTCTTAATTAACCTCACTAGCCCTTCTAGATCTATTCCGGTAGTTCATGATGACTTAGTGATAGTGCAAACTGTAGATAATAATATTCATGCATTCAACAAAGATGATGGCACAGGGATATGGGCGTTTTCGGGTATGCCAGCAGAGGTTAACGCTCTGGCACTAAATGAGCCGTTAATTATCAACGAAAAGCTCATAGCAAAACTGAGTACAGACGACCTAATAGCGCTTGATGTGCAAACAGGGATGGAAATATGGGAGACACCAATGTCTAAATACGGTGCAATAGGTAAGGCAAAAACAAATTTTACTGATATGCAAAAAATCGCATTTCATGACTCGTATATATACGCCTCTAGTGAAGACGGAAAATTAAGCAAGCTATCTATCGAGACTGGTGAAATTGTATGGAGCAAGGAATTGATGGTCAATTCCTCTATTTGGATTGCAGGGGATTTGGTGTATGCAGTTACTACAGAAAACAGGCTAATAGCTGCAAGCATACAAGATGGAATTTTAATAGCCGATTATTCTCTAAAAACCTCAGATGATGACAAAGATTTTGAAGCATTTTACGGATCTCCGGTAATGATAAATAGCAAGATATCTGTAATACGCGATGATGGTTTAATGCTTTCAGTTTCTCTAGAAGATGGGTCAATATCTACAAACGCTGTATCAGAACACATATATAGCGAACCAAAACTTGTGAATGGCAAGCTACTGCTTCTCTCTAATGACGGACAAATAGATTTGTACTAGCTCTATAGCAATCATTAAATTTTTCTACTATTAATAAAATCTATAATCGCTTTTTGCATTTCTTCTATACCATTCTTCGACTTACTACTTGTGTATAGAGGCTCTGGAAAACATGCACTATGGGATTTTATAGCTTCATCAAACTTGGATTTTAGCTCTTCTAGTTCACTCTTCGATATCTTATCTACTTTCGTAAATACAATCTGATAAGAGGCCGCGCAATCATCCAAAAATCGCATCGTCTTGATATCTAGCTCTTTAAATGGATGCCTGCTATCTATCAGAATAAATGTACGAAGCAATTGCGATCTGCCACGTAAATATTGGTATATCAAGCTATCCCAGTGATTGCGGTCTTTATTGCTGATACGTGCGTAGCCATATCCAGGAAGATCTACTAGGCATAACAAATCATGAAGCTGAAAGAAGTTTATTTGCTTAGTGCAGCCAGGAGTTTGAGATGTGCGTGCCAACTTATTTTGCCCTACCAATGAGTTTATTAGGCTCGATTTACCAACATTAGATCGACCTATAAAGGCAATCTCTGGTAAACTTGTTGCCGGAATCTGAGAAGCAGAATGTGCACCAGCTATAAATGAGCAAGGTCTTTTAAATAGATTTAGGAGAGTGGTATTTTCTAACATTATTTTTAATCAATAAACTTTAATAAAAGCAGTATTTGCAAATTATAGCGACATATGATACGATACTCAAGACTAGAAATTAATATAGGAAAAAGATGGCTGTAAAAAAGGGTTCTAAGAACAACATCGCAAACCGTGGTATGCGGGCTAAAATCAAGTACTATGGCGGCAAGCCGGTTAAAGAAGTTAAACTTTTCAATAGAAGAGATGGCCAAACTTTTATGGCTGCTC
>JAJTIA010000007.1 GCA_021299995.1 Candidatus Jidaibacter sp.
GCGCTTTCCCCATCCATAGGCAATAGAACACTAGATGGCCACCTTATTGCACTAACCAGATTCACGGCTGCAATACTAGTATAATCTTTAGGTGAAGAAACCAATACAACAGACCCTTCAATAAGAGATAGCGATAGAATTGACACTAAATATGGCATACCATAACTATCACCCAAAATAGAATATAAGCTCATATACCCAAGGAAGCATTTTGATATATCACATATTATTGTGTAATCAGGAGACATATTTATAGCATGTTCATTCAATGCAGAACTATATAAAACAGTTGCACACATTTTTGCCGCAAATTCTGTGAGATGTTTATCAAACCCCAAAGTAGATAATGCGCTGTAGAACAAACAAGCCATCAACGAATGCTTGATAGTGTTCAATCATATGATATGCAATCTATTAGTTATACCTCTCTTTCTTCGATGATCGTGTATTGTCACAGGCATCTGACTAAAAGAGATAGCGCCCATTATAACAGGCATAATAAGACCCGTAGAAAGAGCTTGGCCAGTATAATAATTTAGCCCCAGCCTTATGGCAGAAGGTGCTGCAATTTGAACATACTTCACATACTGATTTTGATAAATTCTTTGAATCATTACAATTTTCCACATTAATTACTATTCATATGCAGAATTATAACAGATTACCCGTGTAGCTTGCAAGAAAAATCGATTTATAGGATGTAACTTTTAATTAAGCTGCCGCAAATCATATACCAACCGTCTATCAGCACGAAGAAGATCAGCTTAAACGGTAGCGACACCATCACAGGTGGAATCATCATCATACCCATAGCCATAAGGATAGATGCAACCAACATGTCGATTATCAAGAATGGCAAGAATATCAAAAACCCAATTTCAAATGCGCGCTTAAGCTCGGAGATCATAAACGCTGGAATTATCAAGTGTAAGGGCACGTCTTTTTTCTCCTTAACCTCGATTTTTGCAATCTCTAGAAACAAGGATAAATCTTTCTCGCGCACGTGCTCCAACATAAAGCTCTTAAACGGATCAGATATCTTAGTAAACGCCTCTCCCTCCTCTATCTCCTCATTCATAAGAGGCTTTATACCATGATTATAGGATTGCTCAAAAACAGGAGCCATAATAAACATGGTAAGAAACAAGGCTAAACTTATGATTACAGAGTTAGGAGGCGTTTGCTGCAAACCAAGTGCCGTTCTTAAAAATGAAAACACAATCACTACCCGTGTGAAAGATGTAACCATTATGAGTATGGATGGCGCAACGCTTAATAGCGTGATAAGACCTACAAACTGAATGACTTTGCTGGTAAAAAGAGGTGTTTTATCGTCACCTAATTTAAGCGTCATGCTTTGAGCCATTGCAGGATCTGCAACAGCTAGGACAATAAATACAAATAATAAAAACCTAAACATCAAACTTGGGTGCGACTTTATGCCGAATTTTATCTATAACTAAATTATTACTGCCCAAAAGCAATATGTATTTTTGATCTAAATGGCTGACAACAACAATTTTATTCTTTGTATCTATATTTACTATCTCATCAATTTTTGTATCTTTATCTTGTGTAAATGAAATATGATGTAAGTTAAATTTTTTCACCAAATAAAGCACTGCTAAAATGGCACCGAGCACAACAACTAAGGCAGAAAATGTTTTTAACAGATCTATTGCTTCCATCTTCTACTTTTTCTTATCACGAAATTTATCAAGCGATACAACATTGTTGTTCTTTTTGCTCTTTTTAGTAACTTTGGCAGGCTTAGCGGGCTTGTCTTGTAATGTTACATCTTCATCATCAGTATCTACCTCCACATCTATTTCATCTGTGTATTCGTAGTTTACTTCTCTAAATTGAAGGCCAAACTGGACGCTAGGATCTGCAAATGTTGTGATAGCTGCAAACGGAATTGAGATTTTTTCTTTCATCCCGCCAAAGCTTAGTGTTACAGAGAAGCCTTGGTCAGTGACTTCTAAATCTTGAAACTGATATTGCAACACAATTGTCATCTCCCTTGGATATTTATTCTCTAAAGCTTTAGATATCTTAACCCCAGGGTGCTTAGTTATGAATGAGATAAAAAAATGGTGATTACCCGGAAGACCCTTCTCTTGAATCAGTTTCAAAACATTAGCGACGATAATATGCATTGCATCATCTACTAATTTTCCGTAATCTATAACGTCAAAGCTCATTTTTCACCTCTCTTTAATCAATCTATATCGCCGTATAGAGTATAAGTCTATCTTAAATTTCTCGACATATGATAATGGTACATCTACAAAGTTAAGACAAAGTTAATTAAAAAATTTTTCATTTATTTTCCTAACACATTAGTGCCACCTTTATCATCTAATTTTATTGCATAACCTTGAGTATTTGTAACACTGTCCAATGCCTTTCTCAGATCTTCCATAGATAGTCTTTCTGCACCTGTCACCTTTTTCCACATCTCCGATATTGCATCAACAAATGCATTGAATGCCGAGGCGATAGAGAAAGGTTCGTTACGCATCTTTTTTAATTCTTTTCCTACTTCTAACATTTTTGCAACCACCTCTATATCGCAATCATATACCATGTCTTTTGGACTTAATGTTTTAATTGCTGCTTCATCAGACACATAAAATTTATCTATTTTTCTTGCAATTGTATATGCATCTGTCTTTATGAACTGATTAAATGGATCCTGCTGTTTACTTACAGCATTAAGCTGATTTCCCTTCAGCTTATTATATTGGTGTCTAGCTCCATCTTGGAAATTTTTATCAACATCTGAAGTAAAGACAGCTGCTATTTTTAGCATCATATCTGTTTCGCCAATTGATTTGACCACATTATCCAACTCCATACTATTTTCAATAGCATAATGCACAGGTGGCTTCCCTTGGATCTTAATAGCATTTTCAATAGCATAAAGCAGGGGATCCTGCTCTTGGATCTTAATAGCATTTTCAATAGCATACACAATCGGATCTTTAGCATCTATTTTCACAGCATTATTAGCCGCATATACTATAGGATCTTGACCATCTATTTCTATAGAATTATAAATTGCATACTCAATCAACTGCGAATCTATAAGGTTTTTATATGCATCTTTTTTTGTATATTCCTGAATAACAGTGTTGTTTAGCTGGTTACCCAAACCAACAGAATCTGCCAATATCAATGGGTTCATCCCATTTATTCTAGTGCCACTTTGAATCGCAAGCCATATATTACTTTCAAACTTTTTATTCGTGTCTTGATAAAGAAAAGATTGATCTCTACGATTTAACATTTGATTGAACCAATCTGTATGATTAACCTTAAGAAAATCCAGAAATGCTACTTGCGCTTTCGCATTATAAAATTGCCTAATCAGGCCTTTTTTTACATGATCCTCTATTTGATCACGCTCATTTACCTCTAATTCAACACCAGCTTTCTCTAACTCATAAACTTTGCAATCCACAATACTCAAGACCATCTCAGGTGTTATCCTACCTGCCATATCATTGATAGCATCTCTCAAAGCATTCATGTCAAATCGCATAAATCCACGTTGGATTTCACCTTTGTAATCTTTCCACACATCGTTTAGCATATCTTCTAATTGATTAATGGCATAACCCTGAGATAGAAACGAACGACCATGATCTATTTTATCTAATTCATACTCTCCTGTCTCAATATTTTGATGAACCATAACATTTTGATTATGGAAATCTGGATCTCCCATAATCAAACACGCTGCAAATACTTTTTCAACATTGCCAACTGTCTTACCCTCATTGTTGATATCTTTTTGAAAAGTAAATAGGGTGACAGCATCTTCTAAAAACCTCGATCTCACAGCTACAGTATCATCGTCTATATTTACTAATCCTACATTTGGTGATTTGTTATAAAGCAGTAATGAGAAAATATCGCCTGCTATAAATTCTCTGATGTTGTCCCACCATTCTGTTTCGCGAGACTTATTTACAATTTTATCAAATTTAGTACTGTAAGGTTTTTTGAGAAATGGCTTCACCATGTGCCTACGGCCATCATTATCTTTTGCAACATGCCCTTCTGATACGCCAGCTTTTTTTTTGAGCATGGTACTTAAGCTCACTATCATATTCCAAAGTCACTCTTGTATCTTTCAGATGCCTTTCTAAGCTCTGTTTAATTGCATCTTGATTTGCCCAAATAGAAGAATCTTCAATAGAGCCATTATTTATTTTATCATCGCCGTTTCCACCTTTCATAAACACCTCGTGTATTATAACCAATATACACATTTTCGCATAAAAAAGTTAACAGATAGTTAAATTACCTATTTAAAATCAGTTGCTCAATCTCATGTTCGGTGAGACCATAGGACGGCTTCACTTCTACTGTTTTTGCAATCTTGCTATATTCTTCTATAGCTCTTACCGAGAGCAGTCCATCAACGTCTAGTGTGAATGTAACCTCAAGCCTAGCCTCACCGGCTGGCATTGGCTTTATTCCTTTTAGATCGAATTTCGCTATCGACCTACAGCCATCAACTCTATCTGCTTCACCCTGCAGTACATGGATCAAAAAGCCAGTTTGCCCATCTTGTTGAGTTGTGAACATCAGCGATTTCGAAAAAGGCAGTGGAGTATTGCGATAGATAATTTTCTCAACTAAACCATCTGCAACCTCGATCGCAAGTGAAAGTGGCACCACATCAAGCAGTAAAGCACTGCTTGCATGTGCCAGATTGTGGGCCTGGATGCTCGCACCAATTGCAACCGCCATATCAGGGTCTATAGTACATACAGGCTCTTTGCCGAAATGCTCAACAAGAGCTTTCTTAAGTAACGGTGTGCGTGTTGCTCCTCCCACTAATATCACCTCAGAGATTTCAGACTTATCCAAACCTGCATCTTTGAGGGCGCCCGCCGTAATATGCAACGTCTTCTTAATAAATGGCCTTATCAACTCCTCGTATTTATCACGCGATATCTCAACAGATTTACCCATAATATTAGCAGTGATATTTGTTTCTTCGCTTAATCGCTCTTTTATATTTCTAATTGCAAGTACAATATCCACTATGTTTCCACTATATGAAACACCATATTGCTCCATAAAGTAAGATAGGAGAGCATTATCAAAATCATCTCCACCTAAGCTTGCATCACCTGATGTTGCGAGCACTTGGAATACTCCACTTACCATCTTTAAAACTGTTACATCAAAAGTACCACCCCCTAAATCAAACACAAGATATGTACCTTGCTCCAATTTATCGTATCCATAAGCAACAGCAGCTGCAGTTGGCTCATTGAGAAGCCTCACAACTTCTAAACCCGCCAGACGGGCTGCATCTTTAGTAGCTTTGCGTGCATTTTCGTCAAAGTATGCAGGCACAGTAATTACTGCTTTTGACACATCTTTTTGTAACTCTGATGACGCAATACTCTTCAGATAAAACAAAATATCTGCTGAAATTTCTGATGGGGAAATAGCACGACCAAATACATTAAACCTAACGCTCTCCTCACCTTCTATACATGGATAATATGGATAATCTGCGTCATCTCTAGATTTCCCCATCACACGCTTTATCGATTTAAATATAACACCATCAGACTTATCAGAAAGTGCACACTGCCCTACGATCACAGAACCATCAGTTAAATACTTAACGACAGATGGTATAAGGCTTGCATCTGTAGCTGGGTCCTTTATAACCCAAGACGCTCCATCTTCTATAATAGAAATAATTGAATTAGTAGTGCCCAAGTCTATCCCTAAGATAATTTCTGTTGATAACCCGGTGCCTGTAGCTTGTTCGCCTGGCTCAGAAAGTTGATATAAAGACATTTTTACTTGCTCTTCTTAGCTGCTTTAGGCTGAGTTTTTTTTGCAGCAGGCTTTTTCGCAATTTGCTTTTTAGATGGCGCTGCCTTTGTCGCAATAGGCGCTTTCTTCACAACAATAGCTTTTTTCACAGGCGCAGCTTCTTCCTTATAATAATCATTAGCGCTCATACCAGCAGGCTCAGATGTATGCCTACCACACTGTGACCCAATTGCTGGTTTTTCTCCTGCGCTCAAAGCATCGATAATTTTTGCCATTGAGTTTGCATCCAGGTCTTCATAATAGTCATCATTAATCTGCACCACAGGAGCGTTTACGCAAGCACCAAGACATTCGACTTCCACCACTGTGAAATTCATGTCACTTGTAGTTTCACCCACATCTATTCCTAGCTTATCCTTGCACACGTCTGTTACATCATCAGAACCACGCAACCAACATGGTGTAGTTCTACAAATCTGCACTAGATTCTTACCAACTGGCTGCTTATTGTACATCGTATAGAATGTAGCAACTTCATACACCTTGATCCTTGGCATATCCAATAGCTCAGCAATCACATCCATAGCAGCTGTAGGAATCCAATTATCATTCTGTCTTTGAGCTAAATCCAACAGTGGCATAACAGCACTTTGCTGCTTTCCTTCTGGATATTTCTCAATAATCTTTTTAGCTTTAGTAAGGTTTGCTTTTGTGAATTGAAACTCTGCAGGCTGAGTAAACTCAATATCTTTAAACATCAATGACATATTTCTACCTATCTATTTCGCCAAATACTATATCCAAACTACCTATGTTTGCAACAACATCCGCCAACATGTGACCTTTGCTCATAAGTTCTAATCCCTGCAAGTGTGGAAAACCAGTACCACGTATATAACAACGATATGGAATGTTGCTGCCATCTGATACTAAATAGACACCAAACTCACCTTTTGGTGACTCTACGGCCCTATATAATTCGCCTTTTGGCACATAATACCCTTCAGTATGAAGCTTGAAGTGACTGATTAACGCTTCCATAGATTCCTTCATATCGGCACGCTTTGGCGGCGTAATCTTAGGATCCATAGTCCTTACTGGACCTTTAGGCATACGTTCTAGAGCTTGCTTGATAATTCTTATAGACTGCTTAACCTCCTCAATACGCACAAGATATCTGTCGTAGCAATCACCATGCTTACCAACAGGCACATCAAACTGCATCTTATCATACACATCGTAAGGCTGTGACTTTCGCAAATCCCAAGCTATTCCAGACGCACGTATCACAGGGCCTGAAAAACCATAAGCAATAGCTTCTTCTTTGGACACAATACCAATATCCACAAGTCTTTGCTTAAAGATCCTATTATCAGTCAATAAATTCTCCATATCTGCAATCTTAGCTGGAAGCTGCTCGATGAATGCAAACATGTCATCTGTCAAACCATCTGGTATATCTATTGCCACACCACCTGGCCTGAAGTAATTTGAGTGGAAACGCGCACCACTTGCCCTCTCATAAAATTCCAGCATCTTTTCACGCTCTTCGAACATCCATAAAAGGGGTGTCATAGCACCAACATCTAGTGCGTATGTAGTGATGTTCAGCAAGTGATTTAGTATACGTGTAAATTCGGAAAATAATACTCTAATGTATTGAGCTCTTTCTGGCACATCACATCCAAGCAAAGCCTCAACCGCAAGTGCAAAAGCATGCTCCTGGGACATTGGGGAAACATAGTCCAATCTATCAAAATACGGCAAAGCTTGAGTGTATGTTTTATACTCAATCAATTTTTCTGTACCACGATGCAATAAGCCAATATGTGGGTCAGCACGTTCAACAACTTCTCCATCCATCTCTAATATAAGACGCAACACACCATGCGCAGCAGGGTGCTGAGGCCCAAAATTTATAGACAAACTATTTGATTCGCTCAATTTAAGCTTACTTATGCTCATACCAACACAACTAATAAAGATCTTAAGTATTATCTAGCACAGCAGCGCCTAAAAACCAAGATCTAATTAAGAGATGAGCTTAAAAAAATATGCTCAACCAGTATTAGCAATTATTCCTTTGCTGTCTTGTTTAGGAAGCTCAAGCCGTTAAATCTAGAGTTGAATGATTCAACTTGGCCTGCTTTTGTATTAACAAAATTTATGATATCCTTATTCCATGCAGGATGTGTGGAGGGATCAATGTCCAACTTCAATATATCAGCCTGATAAGTAGAGCGCATAACCAACTCTTGACCATTTGTTGTGATAACTTTGATAGGACGATATTTGCTATGTGTTGTACCAGATTTAGACATTTTGTTACTCTTTCATTACGTATAAAAAATATTTTTGCATTATATATCCATTACAACAAGATGGCAAATAGTTTTTTAAATAACGCAAAAAGCAATTGACCATTACATTGAAGTAGTTTCTAATGTTTTGTACAAAAGTGTATTTTTTAAGGAGTTATGGCTTTTAGTTTAAACAGGGTTACATTAATAGGTAACGCAGGTAAAGATCCTGAGATTCGTTCTACACAAGATGGTAGAGAAGTTGCATCATTCACCCTTGCAACATCTGAAGCATGGAAAGATAAAGCAACAGGCGAGAAAAGAGAGCGTACAGAATGGCATAAAGTGGTAATTTTTTCTCAACCAATAATAAGCATCATTAAGAATTACGTTCACAAAGGCTCTAAGCTTTATGTGGAAGGAGCACTGCACTCCAGAAAGTGGACAGATCAATCTAACGTTGAACGTAGCGTTACAGAGGTTGTAATACAATCTTATCACGGCACAATCATGATACTCGAGGGCCGCCATGGAGTTCAAAAAAGCGATATGAAAGAGCCGCATACGATGGATGAAAAAGGATCAAACAGCTTTGATATAGAAACTCTTGATGATGAGATTCCATTCTAGGAGTTTATGGCTCATCATCATACTGTAAAAAACGCTAAGAACCGTTCCACATCCTATAGACTAGGAGTTGGTATAATGCTTATCAACGACATGAACAAAGTATTTGTGGGAAAAAGGATCGATCAAGACCCTTCTGCTGACTATTGGCAGATGCCTCAAGGTGGTATAGATCATGGCGAAGACCCGATTACTGCAGCAATGAGGGAGCTCAAAGAAGAAATAGGCACAAATGAAGTAGAAATCATAGCCGAATCTGCCGATTGGCTGCAATACGATATACCTGAAGGCATGAAGAAAAAACTGTGGCAAGGAAAATATAGAGGACAAATGCAAAAATGGTTTTTATGCAAACTCAATACTTCTGAGGATCAAATCAACATCTCCACAGAGCATCCTGAATTCATAGCATGGAGATGGGAATCTATTGAAAATCTGCCAGATGTAATAATACCTTTCAAGAAAGATTTATACGAAAGCCTGATACGAGAATTTGGTCACATAGCTGCATCTATATAAAGCCCTATTCTACAAATACTATTTTGCTCTTGTGAGAATACCGCATTTTAATATACTGTTTTTTAAACAGTATGAGCTTTGTATACAATGGCAATCAGTATAAATTCTAAAAATCTAATACTACATCTTTATGAATTGGTAACACGATATAAACTATATGCGATCTTACTATTTATAATCGCTCTTTGTTATGGAGTCTCATATGTACTCGTCAGCTATCAAGTCAAGGAAATAATAGATAAAATCATCAAAGAACCAGATGTAGACTCAATGGGCATCGTAATGATGTTAATAGCATATAAAAGCTCATCTTATATATTAAGCCTTGTAGCAAAATTAATTGATGTCCACTATAAACCACTAATACTTTCTCACGTATTAAAAAAATCATATGCACAGATAATGTTATACCCAATTAATTGGTTCGATCAAAACGTAGCCAGCAAGATCATTACAAAAATCAATTATCTACAGGACAGCATAATCTCTCTTATTACTAATTCTTATTACGCTCTAGCAAGTTTGTCTATAATCTTGACCAGCCTTCTCTTTTTAACTCAAATAAATCATGATGCAGCTATTATACTTTCTATATTCATAGGCATATATAGCCCTATTTTATTCTTCTTGCTAAAAAGACAATCGATCATAGGAGACAAACTGATATATATTAAAACAGACAGCGAAGTTGCATTGAGTGATTCTATATCCAACATAGCAAATATTAAAAATATAGGAGCAATAAATACTGAACTAGTACACAATATATCGCCTTCTATCAAAAGATGGGCTAATTGGGATAAAAAAATTAGAAAATACACAGCATGTTATGTAGATCTTTCAAACAATATAGCAGTCACTCTCATGTTATTGGCTCAGATTGCAACTGCAACAGTATTATACAAGCATGGTAAAATGACGCCTGGTATATTTTCTTTCATTGCATTTGTGTCACTTTCTGTAGCCCAAGAGTTAGAAAAATTACTCAATATAGCAATGTCATCTATAGCACCTAAATTCAATATTGCTGCTAGTTGCTACGATTTTATTTACTCTATGAGTCAAACCAACATATCTTTAAAAAACACTGCAACTGTAAATTTCAAAGGAGATATAATATTTGATAAAGTATCATTCAACTACAATGATAGCTCCACAGCACTAAACAATATCTCAATCAAAATAAAAACTGGTGAACGTATTGGCATTACAGGAGTATCTGGATCCGGTAAAACGACATTGATCAATTGCCTTCTCAAACAATTGAAAGTTAGCTCTGGAGAGATACGCATAGACGGCATAAATATATCTCAAATAGACCAAGAACATCTGAGATCTAACATCTCTCTTATACCCCAAGAAGTGGAGCTATTTAGAAGAAGTATATTAGACAACATAAGAATAGCAAAGCGGGATGCTTCTTTAGAAGATGTAATAGATGCATGCAACAAAGCGCATATACATGATGAAATAGTCAAAATGCCTCAAGGATATCACTCAGTAATAGGAGATCAAGGATTCAATATAAGTGTCGGACAACGTCAAAGAATAGGAATAGCTCGAGCCATACTAAAGAATGCACCAATCTTAATTCTAGATGAAGCAACATCTGCAGTTGATCCAAAAACAGAAAAACTCACTAGATTTTCTATAGATGAATTTATAGATAAATCTGATGCAACCACAATAGTGATAGCACACAGAATATCTACTCTAAGGCATCTAGACAGAATATTAGTGTTGCAAGAAGGTAAAATCGTAGAAGAAGGATCTCATCAAAAGCTTCTAAGGAAAAATGGTGTCTACAAGCATTTGTGGGATACAAATAGAGAAGGATTCTTACATGAGGATGAAACTTTGTAGAATATAACGTGTAGGTACAAAACAATACCTACTACATTTCTTTTACTGAGCTCTCATCTAATCTCTTCAAGATGCAATAAAATCATCGAACCAACACCTATCATGATAATAGTTGGAACTAAAGATGCAACAATAGCATCAAGCGCACCAGAAGCTGCAAGCGCTGTTAATATATCTGACAGAAAGTAGATAGCAAATCCTGTAGCAAAGCAGCTAAAATAGGCTATATTCATTCTTTTATGCCTGGCATTAGATACACAAAATGACATGCCCAATATCACTGCAGCTATAAAAAACAGAGGAGCAACTAACAGCTTATATAGATAAAGCCTATGCTTAATTACTGAAAGCCCAGAATTCTCTGCCACAGAAATGAATGACTTCAGCTTCCAAAATGACACTGTTTCTGGCGTCAACATATTTTCTTGTATTTGCTCAAATGTAAGCTCTGTTGGTACTTTTAACTCATCGGAGCGAAAGTTTAGTCTCGCCTCGCTATTCTCATTCACATTATTTAGCAACCATTCTCCATGAAGCAGCTTGGCAGATGCGGCATCTACTCTACTAGAAAAAGCACCACTTGGATTTCTAAAATAGAATGTCACATCCATCAACTCATGTGATGAAGGTATAATTCGTAGCGCATGGATTATAGATTCTGTACCATCTGGATTTTGCTGCTTTATCCACAGACCGGTCTTTGATATTGATAACAAGCTCGCATTGCCTTTGAGATGCACAGCATCCATTTTCTGGTACTTTTTTGTAAGCGATGAGGCAATAGGGTTTAGTGCTGCAGTAAAAAATATACCTATCAAAAAAGCTCCAACAATGCTAGGAAACGCAATCTGCCATATAGAAATGCCAGATGCCTTCATAATCACCAGCTCGCTATTTTTATTAAGCTTAGAATATGTCACAACTGCGGCTATTAAAATCAGAAATCCAAACACCTTTTGCACATGTGTCGGCACTTTATAAATACTCATCTCAAGTACTTTTAAGATTGCAATATTCTTACTCGCAGTAATCCTCGCAAGCTCTATAAAATCAAAGATCACAAGCACAAATGTTACAAGAAACAATATTGTTATAACTTGCTTAAAAAAAGACATAAAAATATAGCGATTAATTATCGAATACATCTTATGAATTACCAATCTTCTTTAACTTCTTAAGCTTGTCCTTCAAGGATCTAACCGAAATACCAAGTATCATAGCAGCCTTCAACTCATCACCTTGTGCATGGTGCATTGTTGTAGATATCGCATCTCCCTCTATCTCCTCAAGTGTGCGCATCTCTTGATTTGAGTTTGCTGGCTCTGATAAAAGCATAATATCATCGTCTTCAATATGCTCTTTAGAAGATAATAAAACAGCTCTATGCATTGTGTTTTCTAGCTCTCTGATATTGCCAGGCCACCCATAACAAAGCAGCTTGCTTTTTGCACCTTCACTTAACACTTTTTCATCCACACCATTAAGCTTAGAATACTTATTTATAAAAAATTTAGACAACTCATTAAGATCCTCTAATCTCTCACGTAGTGGAGGCAAAGATATCGCAATTACGTTGAGCCTATAAAATAAATCCTCTCTAAACTTACCTTCTTTAACATATGCCATCATATCACGGTTGGAGGTTGCAATAATACGCACATCAAGCTTAATCGTATTATTCCCACCTAATCTAGTTACCTCTCTCTCTTGAATTACACGCAATAACTTTGCCTGCAGCTTTGGATCCATCTCACTAATCTCATCTAGCAAAAGTGTAGAACCATTTGCAGCCTCAAACTTTCCTATCCTTCTCTCCAAAGCACCTGTAAATGCACCTTTCTCATGCCCAAACAGCTCTGATTCAAGCAAATTCTCAGGAATTGCAGCACAGTTGACAGATATGAACTCATGCTTTGCACGCTTGCTTTTGTTATGTATCATCTTCGCAACAACCTCTTTACCGGTACCAGATTCGCCCGTAATAAGTACAGTTGCCTCAGATGGTGCAACTTTTTCTATAATATTGCACACCTCTTCAAACTTTTTAGATTTGCCAGCACTCATCGATACAGAATCTGATGATGCAATACTTTCAAAAATTGCAGCTATCAAATCCTCTTGAGGCGGAAGTGGTAGATAATCTTTTGCGCCATGTTCTATTGCTTCTACTGCCCGCTTTGGATCATGCTTCACACCACATGCAATCACGGGGATAGAGAATTTCTGAGCATGCAACGCATCTATAAATGCCTTGATATCTTGCTCTATATCTATAAAAATCAAATCCACAACCTTTCCATTGCAGAGCGTAGTAATAGCAGAATCATTATCTGGAGAATGATTGACCTTAGCTCCATTTTTCTGCGCAATCTTACTTGCTGGAATCAGCTGTCCATCTAGATTTCCTATGATTAGTAGTCTCATAAGGCCATTTCACCTCTATTAGTTGATGCTTACATCGTAATAATACTTGCAATCTTTGCATTTTTGTACAAAAAGTATATATAAAAATTTTATATATGAACCCTTTTATAATATCAATAGACGGAGTTGCCGCATCAGGCAAGGGCACTCTTTCTGAGAGACTTGCTCAGCACCATAATTTTGATTTCCTAGATACTGGCAAAATGTATCGAAAACTGGGATATCACGTCATAGAAAACAAAATCGATTTCAATGATGTAGAGTCGATACTCAAGATCGTTAACACAATAGACTTTTCGGACCTTTCTCAGTCTTTACACACCGATGATATAAGCCATACTGCATCTCAAATTAGCAAGCATCCTGATGTTCGAGAATCTTTAAACATCTTCCAAAAGACCTTCCCTATAGGGAGAGTTGGCTGCGTGATTGACGGTAGAGATATTGGCACAGTTATCTTTCCAGATGCGGATATCAAGTTTTTTATCACTGCAGATGTTGAAATAAGGGCAGACAGACGCTTTAAACAGTTGCAAAAAATTGGAAAGGATGTATCATTTGATAGCGTACTTAGAGATTTAAAAGAACGAGATTATAGAGACATTCATAGGCAAGTTGCTCCTACAGTTGCAGCAGACGATGCAATAGTGCTAAATACATCAAATCTTAATGCTGATTCAACATTTGAATTAGCAAAACGCTTAACCGAAAAAGCCGTATCGGAGTATTTTTCGTCTAAAGCTGTAAATCTTTGATAAGCACGTTAATATTAACCTTTAGATATTTGGGAGTTTAAATGACTACCGTTTCACAAACTAAGGAAGCAACTATGGTTGAAAATTTTGCTGACTTATTCGAACAATCAATCAAAGCTGAAAAGCGTGAAGGCACAGTTGTACAAGGAATTATAACTGGCATAACAGAAAAAGAAGTATTCGTTGATGTTGGCCTAAAAAGCGAAGGCCGCATTCATGCAGATGAGTTTGCAGGCGTTGAGATTTCTGTTGGAAGCAAAGTAGATGTATTCATCGAACGCATGGAAGACAGATATGGCAACACAGTACTAAGCCGTGACAAAGCATTAAAGGAAGATGCTTGGTTTAAATTTGAAGATTTACACAAACAAAATGTTACTGTTGAAGGTAAAATTATTGGCCGCGTAAAAGGTGGTTTTGCTGTAGACTTAGGCAGAATCATTGCCTTCTTACCAGGCAGCCAAGTGGATATCAGACCTATTAAAGACATATCTCCACTTATCGAGCTACCTCAACCTTTCAAGATTTTAAAAATGGATCGCAACCAAGGAAATGTGGTTGTATCTAGAAGAGCGATCTTAGAAGAATCAAGAGCAGAAGCTAGAGAAAGCTTATTAGCTAACATTTCTGAAGGCTCTATCCTTGAAGGTACAGTTAAAAATATCACAGACTACGGTGCGTTTATTGACCTTGGATCTATCGATGGTTTGTTACATATTACAGACATATCTTGGAGTAAGATCTCTCACCCATCTGAAGTTCTTTCATTAGGACAACAAATGAAAGTTGTGGTAATCAAGTACAACGAAGAAACAAAACGTGTTTCTCTTGGCCTCAAACAAATGGAAAAAAATCCTTGGGATGGTATTGCAGATAAATATCAAGCTGGCACAAAGTTGACAGGTACAGTTACAACAATCACAGATTATGGTGCATTTGTTGAGTTCGAACCTCATGTTGAAGGTCTTGTATATCATACAGAGATTAGCTGGAATGCTAAAAATGTTCACCCTAGAAAACTACTTAAAACTGGCGACAAGGTTGATGTAGTTGTTCTAGAATTCGACATTGCAAAGCATAAAATTAGCTTGAGCATGAAACAATGCAAGGAAAATCCTTGGCAGAAGTTTGGAGTCTCTAATCCAATTGGATCTGAAGTTGCTGGTGTTGTGCAAAACGTTGCAGATTTTGGTGTATTCATCTTGATCGGCGAAGCTGGAACAGATGAGGCAGTTGAAGCTTTGGTACCCGCTGTTGAACTTTCTTGGGAAGAAAAACCTGAGACAGAATTGAAAAAATATTCTAAAGGCGATGCAGTCAAAGGTATGGTACTTGCTATTGATCCAGACAGAGAGCGTATTCTTGTGAGCGTAAAACAACTTTCTCAAGATCACTTCTCTTCTACAATCACAGACTTCAACAAAGGTGATATCGTTACATGTTCAGTGGTACAAGTTCAAAACGATGGTATCGAAGTAGAAGTTAGCGAAGGTGTTAGAACATTTATCAAGAAAGCAGAACTTTCTAAGCATAAATCGGAGCAAAAACCTGAGCGTTTCGGCATTGGCGATAAACTTGATGCTAAAATAACAATTCTAGACCCTAAAGATCGTAAATTTGGGGTATCTATCAAAGCTCTAGAAGTTGATGAAGAAAAGAAAGCTATCGCAGAGTATGGCTCTAAAGATAGTGGTGCTAGCCTTGGTGAAATCTTGGGTATGGCACTTAATAAAGACAAAGGCACTCAGGAATAAGCATTTCTGACGACTGTACTATTTTCAAAACACCGCAAGTGGAAGCATTTGCGGTGTTTTATTGCATTTAGGAGGCGAGCATGATAAATTTTTTATTTAAAATAATAGAATTGCAACTTTCATGACGTTCTCAATACAGCATATTAAACATAATTTCTTGTACTCTCTATATTATCCACCATACTGTATACTTTATATAAGATCCTTTGGACACACTCGAGGCTCCGTAGCTAATTTAGCACTTTTTCATCAAGGAGTACGTAACAATATTTCATTTATACCATACCTAGTGAACGAAAAAGGAGCGAATGTTAACTCCCAAGATTGGTATGGTGTCTCGCCCTTAACGATTACTGCTATAGTCGAGAATATTGAGCTTGTCAAAGTTCTTCTGGAAAATGGAGCGGATATCAATATAAAAAATGAGAAAGTGCATACTCCCTTATCTTACGCTGCTTCACTTGGACACGTTGAAAGTGTAAAAATATGACTCGACAAAGGTGAGGATGTTAATGCAGATAATCAGATATTACATCATATGATTGAAAAGCTATTCGATCCAAATCTTAAACTAACTAAAAAGCAAATTGAAGATAATTTTGCGCCAATAATAAATATATGAATAGAGCATGGTATCAAGCTTACTCCCATCATCAATCTGTTTTTAGCGCAAGACATCAAATTTAATGTAGAGCAACAAAACGAGTTGCAGACGATTATTACACAAAGTGCAATTGGAGCAGAGCCTAAGGGTGATTTGGAAGACACTACTTTACGCACAGATCATACAATGCCAACTGTATTAGTTGAAGAATTTGAAACAGCTGTTCATTAAACATAAGGCCCGATGGCTTCTTGTGATTTTTATAAGAAGACTTCCATACTGCAGTACTAACTTTTATAGTATCTGCCTTATGACAAAATTCAATACTGAAACAGCCATGATTCAAAGTAATGCAGTTCTAACTCTCGCAACATGCTGGAAACTCAAAACAAAAAATGGTGATATCTTAGGTTTTACAGACCTAGACACCGATCTATCAATAGATGGGATAAAGTATAACGCACGAACTGGTTTCAACAGGTCGGCTGTAGAGTCTTCGGTCGGAACATCTGTGGATAACCTTGAGGTTGAAGCAATAATCGATAGCGATTTACTTAGTGAAGATGATATTTTATCGGGCAAATACGACTTTGCTGAAATCACAATATTTGTAATAGACTATACTAACCCTGCTTCAGAAAAATTGATGCTGCGGACAGGATGGATAGGTGAAATAAGCTTATCCTCTGGCAAATTTATCGCTGAGATTAAAGGCTTAATGAACTCATTAAACGGTACATTGGGTGACTTATACTCACCTTCTTGCAGGGCAAATTTAGGAGATAAAAAATGCAATATAGACTTAACAAAATATGAATATATTGGAAAAATTTCTACCGTAGTATCAGAAGATGCATTTATAGATTTATCCATTAATCGACATGATAATTATTATGCAGGCGGTAAAGTTTATTTTATTGATGGACCCAATGCAGATAAACCATTTCAAATCGCATCACAAAATGGCAATAGAATTAATCTCATGACAACACCACACTTTAAACTAGAAGCTGAAACCAAGTATAAAATGTATGTTGGATGTGATAAATCATTCGATACTTGTATCAACACTTTTAATAATGCAATTAACTTCCGTGGAGAACCGCATATCAATAAAAAAGTCTAGCTAATCTCATGTGTGGGATTTTGATTTGCTTTTTGAGATTTAATGAGTTCTGCATAATGAGTCTCATTATCGTTAGATATCTCAACTTTGAAGTCTCTAAATTTTTTAATAATTTGAGACACTATCTTTTTAGACCCCGTATCTAATGAATTTAGGATATCGTCTATCATAGCACTACCTTGTCAAAGAAGTTTTAGCAACTCTTCCTTATTTAAAGTAAAGTCACTCTCCATCCAGATACTTTCCAGATGTCTAATCCTATCACCAATTTCCTTACCTTCAAAATACATTTTTTGCAAATCCCCACCTTTTACCGGTAACACTGGAGTTGAGAGCTGATCAAGCCCATCTATCACATCAAAACCTAGTATTTTTGAGGATTCCAAGCATGTTGTATACACATCGAACCCATATAAATATAATAACTTTTTGTGATCATGCATAGAGTCCAATCTATAAAACTCTATATTCAATACAGATTCTTTCAGCACTCTCTTCTGCAAGTTAGACAATTTTAGCTTCTTAGCCAAATCTTCTAAAGATTGCTTTGGGTACTGCACATCTATCAGTATCGCAATCAAGTTTGCAAGTGCATTATGCCTGAAATTTAGTCGCAGTATATCTCCAGCAATATCGTGGTTTAATATAACATTTAAAATTGATGCCTCCTGCATCATTTCAAGCGATTGCCGTACATGCTGCAATGTGAGAATTTTAAAAAACTCTTCACGAATGCGCTCGCCAGACAAACAGTCTATCTTGTCTCTATAAGCAGCGCATGCATCCAACGAAGGTTTATCTATTGTAACGCCATGTAAATAGCCACAGAATCTGAAGTAACGCAGTATTCTTAAATAGTCTTCTTGGATTCTTTTTGCTGGGTCTCCAACAAAGCGTACTATTTTGTTACGCAAATCATGTTGCCCATTGAAGTAGTCGTATATATTACCATCCAGATCCATATACATAGCGTTTATTGTAAAATCTCGACGCTTTGCATCCTCTGCCCAATCATCTGTAAATTCAATCTCAGCATGTCTTCCGTCTGTTTTGACATCAGAGCGCAGAGTTGTCACCTCTATATGATATCCATCAAATAATGCCGTGATAGTACCATGAGTGATTCCTGTTGGTATACATCTAAAGCCTGCATTTTCCAACAGTACAATCATCCTATCAGGCTTGACTTGCGATGCTACATCTATGTCTTTTGGTGTATTGCCTGATAACATCTCGCGCACACATCCGCCTACCAATCTAGATTCTCCTTCCGTGCTTAATGCAAAAAATAGCTTTTGCAGCACATCCCAAGGCAGTATATGTTTTATAGAGTCTTTCATTTATCCAACTCCAAGAGCTTAAACGCTTTGTCAGCAAATATCGTTTTACGCCATGATTTTACAAGCTTGGACCCTTCAAATTTTGATAATATAAAATGACGCATTTGTGCAGCACTTGCTATCATTGTACTAGCAATTTTTGTTTCTTCTGAGATTCTATTACGTAATGCAATTAGCTGCATTTGCAAAGAATCAAAGTCAGAAACCTCTGTGTTTCTCCAAGCATATGTTTCTTCCACAAAGTCCAATACCTTTTCATCCAGATCAAACTCTGCTAGATCTGAAAGAGATGTTACACCGAGAATTGCTGAATTTTGTTTAGAAATCTTGCGGCGTCTGACTATGTCAAATAACACATCGTCCCCTAAAACTAAACTTCTCCTTGTATTTGTTTTTTTTGCAACAGATTCACGTAGTCCAATAAGAGATGCTAAAATCATATATTCATCTAGCGTATCTAAATTATCGCTCAGCTTAAAAAACAGATGCTTTACTATCCTGTTAAAATCGAGCTGCTTATATAAACGCTTTGATTCAGCTTTCACCATTTCGTAAAATTTAGCAGCCTTGAGTTCAGACCTCATTGTTTTGAAAATTTGGTACAGGAATTCTACATCCTGCATTGCGTACTCTATGTACTTTGTCTTTAATGGCCTCATTTCCCAGTTAGAGTATTGCAATCCTTTATTCAACGAAATTCCTAAATAATGCATTGTCAACTTTTCATAACCCACAGCATCTCCAAAACCTAAGAAAGCAGCAGCTATCTGAGTATCCACAAAATTTTTAGGCACTACTTTAAGCTTATAAAAAATAGCTTCAAAATCTTGCCCCCCGCTGTGAAACAATTTTAATACCGCTTTATCTTCTAGAATTTTAGTCAATTCAGTGAAATTCAAATCTGTTAGTGCATCAATTACAGCGATGTTATCTTGATGTGCAACCTGTATTAAGCATAGCTTTGGATAATACAAATCTTGCCGGATAAATTCTGTGTCAACGGCGATATATTTTGCAGAAGCAATTGCTTTGCAAAAAGCATTTAATTCCGATTGCTTTCTAATAAGCAAATCAATCTCCTCCAACTAAAACATCTCGCTTGCCAACATGGTTTGGCGCACTTACCACGCCTTCTTTTTCCATTTGCTCCATGATTGTTGCAGCTCTATTATATCCGATACGCAGGCATCTTTGTATGTAACTTGTCGAAGCTTTGCGCTCTCTTGTCACAATCGCGACTGCTTGATTGTACAAGTCATCACCTCCAGCAATCATACCTTCCATCTCACCTTCTGACCCAGACTCATCAACCGTTATATTCTCTATATATTTTGGAGCACCTTGAGCCTTTAGGAATGATGTCACCTTTTCTACTTCGCTATCACTCACAAACGGTCCATGCACACGCTCTATTCTGCCACCACCACGCATAAACAGCATATCACCCATACCTAATAATTGCTCTGCTCCTTGTTCACCTAATATGGTTCTACTATCTATTTTTGATGTTACTTGAAAGCTGATACGTGTGGGGAAGTTAGCTTTGATCACCCCCGTAATCACGTCGACAGAAGGTCTTTGTGTAGCCATAATAATATGTATCCCTGCAGCACGCGCCATTTGAGCTAAACGCTGAATAGATGTCTCAATGTCTTTGCCCGCAACTAACATCAGGTCTGCCATCTCATCTACAATAACAACGATATAAGGCATCTCCTCTGTATCTAATTTTATAGTCTCAAATTTTGGTTGGCCAGTAGCAGAATCAAATCCTACTTGTAACTGCTTTTCTAGCTGCTTACCATTTCTTAAAGCATCCTGAATTGCCTTATTGTATCCATCCAAATTTCGCACACCCATCAATGACATGTTGCGATACCTGCTCTCCATCTCTTTCACCACCCATTTCAGAGCGGATACAGCTTTTTTAGGCTCAGTAACAACAGGAGCAAGCAGATGTGGAATACCATCATATATAGAGAGCTCAAGCATTTTCGGATCTATCATTATGAATTTACATGTCTTGGGAGAATGCTTATATAGAAGCGATAAAATCATAGTATTAATGGCAACCGATTTACCAGAACCAGTAGTACCTGCAACAAGCAAGTGTGGCATTTTGGCTAAATCTGCAATAACTGGCATGCCGGCAATATTTTTTCCTAGCACAAGCGGAAGTTTGTCTTCAGCACTTTGGTAAACAACAGACTCCATCATCTCTCTAAGCGCAACTAGCTCTCTATGAGCATTTGGCAACTCTATACCAAGAGCATTTTGCCCTGGTATCACAGCAATGCGTGCAGATACAGAACTCATAGACCTTGCAATATCATCTGCAAGCCCTATAACTCGTGATGACTTAACCCCTGCTTCTGGCTCAAATTCATATAGTGTGACAACTGGTCCTGGATGAATCTTGTGTATTTCACCCTGTATACCAAAATCTTCTAAGACTTTATTCAAAAGCACAGAGTTTTGACTCAACGCACTTTCGCTTTGCTGTGTTTTTTTATTCTTTTCTGGAATCTCCTTGAGCAGCCCTGTTGCTGGCAATTCAAAGTCATCTGGCTCTAATTTGAACTTAGATTGAATGTGCGCTTTTTGCTCTGCAACCTTGGGTTTTGCAACAATTTCTACAATCTGTTTAGGCTTAGGCATTGCCTGGTATATTGAGCTTTCTTCTGTCTTTTTGAATAGCTTGCGATTGATCAATCTCTTGAGTATTAGATATAAAAATTTCAATATCCAAAACACAACAGCTAGTACATATAAAACCGCATTGATTATAGAAATACTGATCTTTTGCAGCTCTTTTAGAGTTAAATTCAATGAACATATACTAAGCACCAAACTAAGCATCATAATGATAGATAATAGAAGCTTGTTCCCGTCTAATAATACATTGAACTCATTGTACATAAATTTACCAACCAGGCCGCCAAAAACGTAACCTGAGCCTGCAATTTTATCGATCACAGCACCCAAGCATGCAAATAGCGGTGTTGCAATGAAGAGCAAACTCACCTTGATTACAAAATAAGGTAGTTTCTTGCCTGAGATCATTTTAATTGCAAGAGTGTACAAAAAGAATAGCGGCAACAAAAAACCTAGTCCAAAACCCTGCACTATAGGTGCCGCAATGTATGCACCAAGATACCCTGCGTAATTATGTATTTCATTTACATCTAACGCTCTATTAAAAGATGGGTCATTAGGAGAAAACGATGCAAGCGCAACGCTTAAAAATATAGAGGCTCCAACTAAAAATAAACCCAATATATTTTTAGAAAATTTAACTGAGATCATAAATCACTTATTTTTTTCGCTAGTTCACTCTAATTCACTTTTCTTTATCAGGCAAGAACTACGGTAAAAACCAATGTCAATACAAGAACAGTATTTTCCACGCGCAAAACCCAATATATTCACACAAATCAATTATATAGAATTTTTTATTTAGTCAAATCGTATTTTTCGTTATAATTCGAGATCAAAAGACTAAATAAATGCCTCACAATGTTAGACAATATATCTCTTACTCAACAGACTCTATCTCCTCTCAACATAGGTGATGATGGTGCCAAAGCAATTGCTGGTGATTTGGGACCCAAGACATCTATTGAAGAACATCCACTGCTCACAATGCTTTTCAGTACAGTGCAGCAATTAATAAAAGACTATCTGCATGGCAGTGCTGACATATCACAACTAATCAGATTCTCAAACGCAATAGAGAGTATCGCACTGGAGAACAAGTCTATGTCACCTTTAGAGATACAAATATTTCACGCTTATGTAAGTGGAGATATATCGCAGCAATTTGCTTATAAATATGAAGAACCTACTTTGAAGCATATAAATAATATCGCTCCGTTTATAACACAATACTTAGGCTCAAAAGCTTTAGCAAATCTCGCGATAGCTACTTGCCTTTCAAGCCTAAAAGATGGAGAGCCAAAGGAAATTGCACAAGAGCGTTAAAGACATCCTCCATCAAAAGAGATGGCACTGCGATCATATAGCTTTATGCCACATACAAACTTAGCATAACCTTATGTGATGAATATATTAGCAAAGTTGTTAAAAGATAAGCACATTACTTGGCGCATAAACCATTTTGACGCCACATCACCTCAAATCTTTTATTCATGACATACCTATAGCAATAGAAGAATGAAATTATGCAAACAAAGAAACTCCAATATTTATACACAAATCAGCTATCTTTGCTTTTTATTGCATCGAATCGCATTTTTTGTTATAAATATAGACACAATCAATAAATTAAGAGGTATCAGAATGTTAGGCATACACATAAAGCACTTAGAAGAAAATGATCCGTCTTTTACCTGTTTATATATACCCTTCGGTGGCATAACTGATGTTGACGCTGTTGCACTTGCTAGCGCTTTAGAGAAAAATACATACCTTGAATCCCTTAATCTATTAGGTAACAATATAGGTGATGGGGGCACTAAAGCACTTGCTAGGTGCTTAAAGACAAATAAGTCTATTACCTATCTGAATCTATATTATAACAAAATGGGCTCTGAGGGCGCTCAAACTCTTGCCACATCTTTAAAAAGCAACACATCTCTTACTGCGCTTGATCTATCCGGAAACAGCAGATTCGCTGGAGTGGCGACAGGTTTAGATCAAGCTATAAAGAATAATGAATATATATGCTATGCAGAATATTATAATCGATCTCAAGAAATCGCAAAGCTTTTAGCCAACAGGCAAAACAATATTAAACAGTTAATACAAGACTATAAAAATGGTAATACTGATCTCAATCAATTAGTCAAATTCTCCAAGCAAATAGAGTATGTTGCACAGAAAAGTCACTTATTAAATAGATATGAACTCAATACGTTCCAAAGACATATAAGGAATGGAGCACAAACTAAGTTCATTGCGAAAATAAACCTGGCGCCTAATGTTCAGGAAAGGAAGAATGAGCTTATAGAACCTTTCTCTTTTATTATGACAACACTGGATGCTGATGCACTAAAAAATCTTAACATAGCCCTCACAGACGATCTTTACGAAGAGAGGCAAGCACTCTTGGAGCAAGAACGCCTGGAGCGCAAGCGCCAAAGAAATGAGCTACTAAATAGAGTATTTGGTATTGGGATTATTGGATGTTATGCAGCATATAAACTCGCTACCGCTTTCTGTAGAGAGTACTTAAAACCATCTTCAGCAATAGGAGAATTAATTACAGTGTGCGACTCAAACGCCTGCCTTGCATACATCCCATTGGAAAGCAAGGCCGCTGAAAGATAAGTGCAAAAACATCTCGACCCCATAACACCTCAAACCTTTTATTCATGACAATGTAAGAGAAAGGTTTACTAACCAGAGAAAAACTAGTATATTAGTTGTTAATTAGATAGATATACAAGATGGAAATGCTGGCTAGCCTTAAAGTAGATAGCCAAAATTTCGGTAAGTCGCTACGTGGATTAAAGTGGATAGTTGAGCAAGTTGATGAAAGAGTGATAGCTAACTTAACACAGAAGTTAGGGATTTCCGAAATTTTAGCCGTAATATTACATAACAGAGACATTAAAGATGTGTTAGATGCTGAGTTTTTCCTTGATCCAAAGATCAGGAATTACTTACCTAACCCTTTCGAGCTCAAAGATATGGATAAAGCTGTAGCTCGCATAGTGCAAGCCATCCAGAATAATGAAAAAATCACAATTTTTGGCGACTATGACGTAGATGGTGCTACATCCTCTGCGTTACTCAAACGATTTTTCCGCGACATCGGAATTACTGCTGATATATACATACCAAATCGCATAGAAGAAGGGTATGGCCCAAATGTGGGTGCGTTTGAATCGATAATCTCAACCGGCACTACACTGATAATCACTGTGGACTGCGGCTCTGTATCATTCGACCCTATTGCGTATGCAGAGGATCGTGGGGTTAATGTTGTGGTATTAGACCACCATTTAAGCCTAGAAACATTACCAAAAGCTCACGCGATCGTAAATCCAAACAGGATAGATGAAACATTTAGCTTTAAAACTCTTGCAGCAGTAGGAGTTGCCTATCTTACAATTATCGCAATCAAAAGTATATTATCGAAAAATGGATACTTTGATGGCAAGGAAGAAGTAAACCTTCTTCAATACTTAGACTTAGTCGCGCTTGGTACAGTATGTGATGTTATGAGTTTAAAAGGCATCAACAGAGCATTTGTTGCTCAAGGCATTAAACTAATCAACAGCAGGGCAAATATTGGCCTTGCGGCACTAGCAGAAGTAGTAAAACTTGCACCGGAAGCATATAGCTATCACCTAGGATATGTACTTGGCCCAAGGATCAACGCTGGAGGCAGAGTTGGGGAAGGCAGGCTTGGCTCTATACTACTCAGCACTCCCGAATATGCAGAAGCTTTAGAAATAGCAAATAAATTAGAATCGTTAAATGAAGAAAGAAGAGCAATAGAGGCAGTTACTATAGAAGACGCTCTCTCATATATAGAAGCAAATAAACTATTTGAAAAGCCTATCATCATTGTAAAAGGTGAGGGATGGCATCAAGGCATTTTGGGGATTTTAGCTAGTAGAATCAAAGAAAAGTACAATCGCCCATCTGCTGTCATATCTATCTCAGGCGGTGTAGGAAAAGGATCTGCAAGGTCGATCACTGGGATAGACATAGGATCTATGATGTCTGTGGCGCGCTCACAAAACCTATTGATACAAGGTGGTGGGCATGCGATGGCTGCTGGCTTTACCGTTGCAGAAGATAAGATTGATGCCTTTTACGATTTCATGTGCCAAAAGCTTGCGAACTCAGACGAGATGTTTGAAAAAGCCCGTGAGGTCAAAATCGATGCAATAGTCTCTGTAGGAACCGTAAACGGCAAGCTTGTTGAGGAACTAAGCGCAAGCGCACCTTTTGGTGCTGGGAACCCACAGCCTAGACTCGCATTACTTGATGTAGTATTGGTGAGTGCTCGCGTTGTAGGCAGAACTCATGTAATGGCGATTGTGTCCGACTCTAAATCCGATAGAGTTGCATCCCACACACTAAAATGCATGCTTTTTAAAAGCATCGATACAGACATTGGTCAATTTTTGTTGTCTTCTATTGGCAAACGAATTAATTTATGTGGGATGGCTC
This sequence comes from Candidatus Jidaibacter sp., assembly GCA_021299995.1. Lineage (GTDB taxonomy): Bacteria > Pseudomonadota > Alphaproteobacteria > Rickettsiales > Midichloriaceae > JAJTIA01. The sequence goes on from JAJTIA010000007.1 coordinate 26,273, forward strand.
AACCTCATTATCAAGATAGGGACAAAGCTGACTTTATAATAGAAGATATAAGTGTTAATTAAATAAATGCGCTCTCCAATCAAGACAGTATCAGTAATAGGAGGCGGCCAATGGGGCACAGCACTTTCAAGTACAATTGCTTGTAACCTAGACAAAATCACAATAATCGCCAGAGAAGCAGAGATTGTTGAATCGATTAACGCACACTCCGAAAACACTCTATTATTCCCCGGAATAAAGCTCGCTTCTAATATACGTGCATCACATACTATGCATACCATTTTGGATACTGGCTTGGTAATACTCGCAGTGCCAAGCCAAGCACTGAGAGAAGTTGCATCTCAAATACAGCAAATAAAAAAATACTGCAGGTTTTTAATAATATCAAAAGGAATTGAAAATTCTAGCATGAAGCTTATGCATCAAATAGTATCCGAAGTCTCTCCATCATCCGATGTTGCTGTATTATCTGGCCCTAATTTTGCCAAATATATTATACGCAAACTACCAGCAGCCTCAGTCATTGCATCCAATAACGCAACTTTCCTTGACGATCTATCTGATGCATTTAATACTGCTACTTTCCGGTGCTACAAAAGCATGGATATGTCTGGCATAGAAGTCTGTGGCGCCGTAAAAAACGTACTCGCAATCGCATCCGGAATATGTGAGGGATATGGCCTAGGGGAGAATGCAAAAGCTGCACTTATTACTCGCAGCCTAGTAGAGATGGAACGCATAGTGGAAGTGTTTGGCGGCGCTAAAGAAACTGTTTATGGGTTAGCAGGAGTTGGAGATATAATGCTCACATGTGGAACCGATACCTCAAGAAATTATAAATTTGGTTATCAAATAGGAAAACACGGCAATATAAGTGAAGCACTCCGGTTTGTGAACTCTACAGTCGAAGGATACACAACAGCAAAAAGCGTACACGAAGTAATAGTAGCGCATCGCCTAGACATGCCGATCTGCTCTGCAACATATGGAATATTGTATGAAGAGCTATCTATAGAACACGCGCTCAAAGCTTTAATGAATAGGCCAATATAAAATTCTTGATTATACAGCTGTTTAGCGATATAACTAGCATAAATAATTGAATAATATAAAATATCATGCAAAACTCTACAATTAGACATGATATTGGCAAAAGAAAATCTCAAGAAGATACATATTTAGCTTATAGAGCTAACAAAATAGAAAATGCTGATGCAGCTAAAGAGTTTTTAAGTTCGTTCCATGAAAACACACTAGCCTGCACTAACGGTTATGAATCTGGATCGTGCTTCATAAACCAAAAGCACCTAATATAGCAGCTGCCTCTACTATTGGAGCACTTTACTTATGCAACGCATATATAGCACCTGCACTTTTTTCTGAGATTGATCAAATGAGCCAAGCAATAATATCAACAGCAATTTCTGTTAGCATTGCAGCAATTACACCAATTGTGACAAACGCTATTGAAATTTCATAGAAAATCTCTTATCAACATCTCTGGATAGTTATACAATAGAGAGAAGCATTCCAAAACGGATTCTTCTTTTTAACATATATCTAAGCTGATAAAGCCGGAGCAGTATAAAATTGCACACCATTGTCATTCCCACACAGGTGGGAATCCAGGAAAAGCCATATGCACTTGCTCCACCTTTACACTGGGATGACGAGCATGATATAACAAAGCCGATCTAAAAGTGGTAGGGCATTAAGAGAATCGGTGCAGCAGAAGCTCCTGGGATGGCGACGCTGCAGTTAAGACAAGCGCCGCAAAATGATTATATAGATATTGAACTTACTATCTAAAACAAAAAAGAAACCGTGTCTTTTTTGCAATTGAATTGGCTATATCACCGCACTTCCTAAAACTCTTCCCAGCCACTTTCAAACTCTTCGCTAGAGTTGCCAGATTTTGCAGCTTTAGTGTTTTTAGGTGATGGCTGCGCTTTAGACGCTGGCTTACTATAAGACGAATTTGCTGGACGATGATCTGCATTGTGATCTTGACGCTCAATCCTTAAAGTATTGTTTGTAATAAAGTGATTAGCACCACCATGATTATCATTGACCGAGAAGTAATCCATCAATTTATTGAGCGATACAGCTTGACCTACTAATGATTGTGTTGCAGCCGAGTTCTCCTCAACCAATGCAGCATTTTGTTGAGTGGTCTCATCCATCTGACTAATAGCAGAGTTAATCTCCTCAATACCGCGTTGCTGCTCTTTGCTTGCTTCAGCTATGTTGTTGATAATATCAGCAACTTCTCTAGTAGAAGACAAGATTTTACTTAAAATATCACCAGTTTCTTTCACAAGATCCACTCCTTTATCAACTTGCTCTACGCTCGTTGTAATAAGCTCTCTAATCTCCTTAGATGCAGATGCAGATCTACCAGCAAGAGCCCTTACCTCTGATGCTACAACCGCAAAGCCTTTACCCGCCTCACCTGCTCTTGCAGCTTCAACAGCAGCATTTAAGGCTAACAAGTTAATTTGGAATGCAATTTCATCTATCACCCCTATAATATCTGAGATTTTTTGAGATGAACTCTCTATATTAGACATAGCAGAAATGGCATTACGCACTGTATCACCGCCTTCATCTGCCACCTTACATGCATTGTTAGCAAGATTATTAGCATTGATTGAATTATCAGCATTTAATTTCACAGCTTTGGTAATCTCATCCATAGATGCTGCAGTCTCTTCTAAATTAGATGCTTGCTGCTCTGTACGCACAGACAAATCTGCACTACCAGATGAGATCTCGCTTGACGCGACATTGACAGTACCTGCAGTTTCTTTGATTTTCACAACCATTTGTCTTAGTACATCAATAGATGAGTTAAGCGCAGATTGTATTTCACTAAATGAACCAGAATATTGGCCATCCATACGCTCATTAAGATTACCCTTAGAGAATGACTGTAAAACAAATGTAGCCTTATCAAGAGGCTCTTTCATTACTTCAACTAAATCATTCATAGAATCTGCAAGCTCTCTGTAGTACCCTGTAAACTTATTACTATTAACTCTGTGCTCTAAATTTCCAACTTTTGCAGCATCTATCAATTCTGCTATACTAGCTTGCGCAAGCTTTGCTGCTTCTTCATTTCTCACCGCTTGTGTTACAATGCTCCAATCAATATATGCACCTATCAACTCACCTTTTGGAGAATACAAGCTGTTTGCATTTAAACTCATCCACTGATCTCCCAGTTGGAACTGAGCGTGATAAGGCACTCTAGCTTGATTAGAAAATATCGCTCTCTCCATCTCAAGATCTTTATAGAAAACGTCTATACGAGAACCCACAATTTTATCAATATCTACAGGCAAATATTGTTTTACTACGGCAAGAGAACTAATTGAGATCTTATTCGCATAAGTGATTTTCAAATCTTTATCTGTTAGCATTACGGGCAATGATAGATTGTCTAACATATATTGCAGGGATAGCATATTCAAACCAGAAGTTTGTAATGCAGCAAATGCTTTATATAGCTCATTTTTACTGCCCTCGTTATTAAAGATTTCAAAATCATACTGATTTTGCGCAAATCTCTTTAGCAAATCTTCAATGTTTTGAGCGCTTTTACTTGAGATGATATAAGAATAACAATATCCAGCAAGCGCAAAAAAAGATACGAGGGTGGACATAATTTTTTCAGATATTGGCTTATCAATCACTAAATCCTCATATATTGTAAATAATAATGATAGAACAAAAAAGGCACCTATAATTTTATACATCTTCGCTAATTCGCTTTGACTTTGAAATTGCATATAAAACCTCTGTAAAAATGGCTACTTAAGTATCAAGTATTCTTATAAGAGTTACAGAGTTTTTTTAGATTTGCAAGATCATAATATCTTATCTTGTTGATTTCAAAGGAGTTTTTTTAGCTCTATCTTTCATATGATCTAGATTTTTAGTACTTTTACGAAAAGTAAAGATCACATAAAAAAAATATAATAGTATGATTGCAGTAGCAACTGCATAGGCTAATTTCACATAAAACATGTTACTTATTTTGATTACTCCGTTTCTTCAATATCGGCGTCATCATAAAAACCATCTTGCGGCATCTCTTCTGTACTAGCAGCATAGCTTTTAATTTCAGCAGCAATTTCAGATTCTTCAGACATACCATCATCTGGTGCATCTACTAGTTCGTTATGCTGAACTTTTTGATAACGCTTGATCACAGACTCTCTTAAAAGATCAGGATCTACGTTTCGCAAAGAGATTTCTCTTAAAGCAACCACAGCATTTTTATCGTTATCACGTTCTACTGTAAGCTTTGCTCCTGCAGAAATTTCTTTTGCTCTTTGAGCTGCAAGAACCACCAATTCAAAACGAGATGGTACTATTTTTGAGCAATCTTCAATTGTAACGCGCGCCATTGATATATTATTTTGTTTTTATTGATGATAATACTTACACCAGTATTGCAAAATTCTCAAGTTTTTTATTTCACATCACACCATATGACGTTCTTTAGGGAATGTAACTTTAAATGTCGTTCCCACTCCAACTTTACTATACAACTTTATTTTAGCGCCATGTGCATCTACACATTGCTTAGCATATGCAAGCCCTATACCGTACCCTATAATCTTAGAGCCTTTTGCGCTTTTGGCACGCTTAAATATCTTGAACGTACTCTGCATATCTTTTTTATTCATCCCTATTCCAGTATCTATAAACCAAAATTCTATCTGACCCTTTTTGTTTAGCTTGCCATAAACCTTAAGCTCTCCAACCTGCTTGTTATACTTAAGCCCGTTGGATGCAATGTTTTGAACGATCTGACCAATCATCATCTCATCCCCCATCATATAAAGATTGCTTTCTACATTGACAGATATTTTAATATCTCTATCTCTAATATGGTGCATCACCATGCTTATATTCCAATCAAGCAGCTCTTTTACATTAATTTTCTTTTCCTCTATCTTCTTTTTTTCAGCTTGAAACTTAAATAATCTTAAAAAGAAAGAAAGCTGTTTATTAAGATGTATAGAAGCTTTGCATATCATATCTAAATACTCCTTAGCATCTTTATCTTGTATATCTTTCAATCGACCTTGCAGCATCTTAGAAAACTCTAAAATACTACTTGTTGGATTAATCAGCTCATGGCTTAAAAATGACATATTACTCTGAATAAATGAATTTGCATTTGAGAGCTCTGTATTCGTCTTAACCAATGCAGCCTGCTTATATCTGAGCGCTGAATATATTTCTCCAATGTTATTCAGTTGCTTAGAAAGCACACTTAACTCTGTTGCATCAAACTCCGGAACCTCTACCTTTTTGCCATGCGAAATCTTAGCCGCCTCTTTGCCCAATATGATAATTGGCCTCACAACCTGATAAGATAAATACAGTAAGATAGAAGCGAATACGATACAGAATACAAGGCTTAAAAAGAATTTAGGTGCTAGATCTTTCCAAAGATGGCTGTAATAATCTTCAACATTAAAGCCAACCAAAAACCAAAATGGAAATTTAGGAGAGTGTATTGCATAAGGAAACTTCCATCCATCTAACCTAATATTAATATCA
>JAJTIA010000048.1 GCA_021299995.1 Candidatus Jidaibacter sp.
GGTGCAATCGCATCTTATGCAACATATAAACTTGCAACCACTTTCTGTGAGGCATACATTAGCGAAACTAGTGCAATGGGCGTATCAATTATAGCAGGTGTTGCAATTACTTATTTTGCATACACTATGTTGGAAAGCAACGCTGTTACTGCACCGGTTGCTTGAAATCTTACTGATGATTGGTCAATTAGTATATCCCACCGCTACCAAAGTTATGCTCTGAGCTAGAATCTGAAACACCTTCCGAATCTTCCGATGAAGAACTGCTGTATTCCGATGCATCATCAATAAATTTTGCACCTCGTTTTACTGGCTCCATTACCCTAGAGTTACTGAACAAACCACCACCTGCTGTTCCAGAGTTATAGTCCACTTCTCGCAGCTCAACACCTTCTGGCACTTCAAAGTCTTTATTAGGCATATCTTTTAGAGCATGAGCCATAAAATCTATAAAAATAGGCAAAGCAACCGATGCCCCAGTCTCTTTTGCACCCAATGATTTTGGAGTATCATACCCAACAAATACACCAACCACCAAGTCTGGTGAGAAACCTATAAACCATGTATCCAAGCTATCGTTACTTGTACCAGTCTTGCCAGCTAAGATTCGATTAAGAGAACGGGCTTTTGCAGCAGTGCCACGCTCTACCACCCCTTTAAGCATTGAAACAATTTGATAGTTCTCAACAGGATTTACAACAAACTGTGCACTGTATGTAAGATCTGGATCATCCTTTAGACCCGCACCATCTGCTCCACCACATCCATCACACTCCCTATCATCACTTTTGTATATTAAGTTACCCTTTCTATCCTGCACCCTATCTATCAACTTGCCCTTAACCAACATGCCACCACTTGCAAAAGAAGCATAAGCGGATGTAATATGCATCAATGTTGTTTCAACAGAACCTAAGGCCATAGCATAATACGCTGGTGGTTGTTGATCGTATACGCCCAATCTATTTGCAACTTCTGCAACCTTTTTAGGGCCCACTTTAGTGATTAAGTATACAGTCGCCAAGTTTCTTGATTTCTCTAAGGCTTGACGAAGAGTAATTTCACCCAAGAACTTGCCCTCATAGTTTTTTGGTGTCCATGCTGGCTTGTCAGGGCCTTGAGATATAGATATAGGCTCATCTTTTACAATCGAAGTAGGACCATAACCTTTCTCAAGCGCAGCTAGATATACAAATGGCTTAAATGTTGAACCTGGCTGCCTTAACGCCTGTAGAGCCCTGTTGTATTTACTGCCTTTAAAGCTGTAACCACCGCTCATTGCTAGCACTTTACCTGTTTTAGGCTGTATAGCAACTAACCCACCATTTACACGAGGCAGCTGCTCTAATGTATAGGCTTTGTCTTTATCTGTACCAACCAAAATTACATCGCCAACCTTAATATTATCATTGCCGACAGGCCTAGCCCACTTAGTGTTGGTAGCTGGTATCAAACCTTTAGCACCATCTTTAAATCCTACAGATAAAGCTCCTGCTGCATTTTCTAAAACAACCGCTAACCGCCAAGAGACTGCAGCTTCTGGTGTTTCTATCTGATTAAGCTGCGATTTCCAATCACCACCCTTGACAGTAATAGTCTTAATAGCCCCTCTATAACCATGTTTTTTATCATAAGCAAGCAATCCATTTCTAAGTGCTGCATCTGCGTATTTCTGCATATCTTTATCTAAGTTTGTGAAGGCAGAAATCCCCTCCTGATATACATAATCAAAACCATATCGCTCTATGAGTTCAAGCCTAACACTTTCTGTGTAATAGCCGTTATCTAACACACTAGATTCAAAGCGTGTCGAGAGCTTGATAGGTGTATCTTGTGCTTTCTTCACCTCATCGCTTGAGATATATCCTTCTTCGCGCATACGATCTATAACCCAATCCCTACGGGCCTTTGCACGCTCTTGATTCTTTGTTGGGTCTAATATGGATGGAGCCTTTGGGAGTGCAGCAATCAATGCAGCCTCTTCTATTGTTACATACTTCAAATCTTTGTTAAAGTAATTAAGAGCAGCGGATGTGACTCCATATGCGCTATTGCCTAAATATATTTGGTTAAGGTATAGCTCCAGAATCTTATCTTTCGAGTAAACATTATTGATCCTATAAGCAAGAATCGCTTCCTTAATTTTTCTGCTGAGTGAACGCTCATTTGTGAGCAAAAAGTTCTTCACAACCTGCTGAGTGATTGTAGATCCACCAACAGGATTACGCTCTGTACCTATGTTAGCTAAATTTTGTATCCCAGCTCTGATGATACTAAATACATCGATCCCAGGGTGATTATAGTAGTTTTGATCTTCTGCAGCTATAAATGCATTGATCACAACTTGCGGTATCTCATCTATCTTGCGATATATCCTACGCTCTATCGCAAGCTCAGACATCAACTCACCTGTCGATGTATAGATTCTCGAAATTGTTGGTGGATCATAATTTGTCAACTGCTTGTAGTCTGGCAAATCCTTGCCAAAATATATTAAAATAGGTAATACGAATAAGCCTACTAACAGCACACCAGCTAGTAAAGCGGCACTCCAAAATGCCAAAGCTCTATAAATTGTTTGAAGCAGCATATATCCTATACCCAGACCACAAAAAGACAAATTACAAAAGAGATTACATTATATTACTCTAACTCTCAAGAAATGATTGTAAGACACCTTAAAATGCTGTACAATATACAAAAAGATTATAGAAAACAATGTCTAATAATAGAATCACTGTTGGTATATCAAAGGGTCTGCCCCAAGAGAAAGACAGGGCTATTAAGATCATAGTGGCATTCACTGGTGAAAATCCTAACAAGCTCTCAAAGCTTTCGATGGACGAGCTAGTACAGTATCTTGGCTTTATTATGCAGTGCGAAAAAGAGAAGATTGAAGAGCTGTTAAGAGAGCATGACCAAAATCAGGAGCTAGATGAAGTATCTATTAAAGCTTTATGGAAGCTTGTATCTAAGGGTACGATTAAAGCTCAGGAAAAAGATTTTGGCACAATGCCTAAAAAATCGTATGAGCAACTAAAGTTTCTTATGTCAGGTCTTATGAGGATGGCGATGATAAGAGCAGAAAATATGCTAGGCTCACAAACCTCCACAGTCACTGTGCAGGACTTGAAGCGCAATACAAATATCAACCCTAAGCAGCCAATTATATCGCTTGATGATATTAAAAAGACTCACGCATTCAAAGTGATGATGAACAACAGAACAGACCATGGATTAAACAAGGTAAACTAAAACATAGTCGAATTGTTTATGATACGCTTTGGCCTGTATATCCATCCCTAGATTGCAAAACAGATTCTACATGACTTTTTTCTTCACGTTTGGACAAACCTAGTCTTTCTACAAGAGTTTTTTTAGGTAAGTTCTCTTTGCTCCATTCATCGAATTTCTGGCCAGACTCTAAGAATGATTTTATTTTTTCTATCTCAAGATCTTTAATGTCAGACCCAGTAACTCTTCCGTCCTTGTATGCTTCTCTTGCAGGTTTAGCAACAAGAGTTTTAATTGTAGTAATATCAAGATCTTTAAGATCAGCCGCACTAATTTTACCTGTTTTGTATGCCAATTTTGCAAACCTAGAAGTTAGAGCCTTAATTTTTTCAACATCAAAATCTTTAAGATCATTTACAGTAACTTTTCCAGTTTTATATGCCTCTATGCAGCTATCCGACATAATAAGTTTGAGCTTTGCATCATCAAGGTCTTTCAAATCGTTTACAGTAGCCTTACCTATTTTATATACTTTTATCGCTTGATAAGAAGTTAAAGTATCAATTTTCTCAATCGGAAATTCTTCGCCTATTTCTACCTCTTTATCATCATTTGCTATATGCCTAGAAAATGCTTTTAAAATATTAATGTTTATCTCTCTTACTGTATCTGCAATAAGGTCAGCAACAGTCACATTTCCAGTGTTGTATAGCTCTACCGCTTCCAGAGAAGTCAAAATATATATCTTATCTTCATCAAGATCTTTAAGGTCTGAAGCAGTAATTTGCCCTGTTTCATATGCATCTATCAGATCATCACTCATAAGAAGATCTATCTTATCTTCATCAAGATCTTTAAGGTCTGAAATTTTTACTTTTCCTGTTCTGTAAGCTTTTAATAGCTCTGCACTTAATAGTATATGATCTTTGTTTTTACTGTGAAGTTCTACTAAATATCTTATGTCATTAGCATCAAATGTTGGGATTACAAAGTCATTGTCAAATATATATTTCAATTCATTATAATCTATTAAAGCTAGCTCCTTAGCTTGCTCTATACTGATCACTTTATTTAATTTTTTATTATCAGAGTCTCCTAATCGTAAAGCAATCTCATCACGAGCTAATTTTAGCTCGTTTGACACATAAAGTTCATATTGTGTTTTAGAATCACCATATTGAATACCCTGCTTCATAACATCTGGAGCAGCAACATTAGTGGTAAGAGCTTTAGGAGTCTTACCTTGTCCTATTGTTACTCTAGAGATGCTACTATCAATCTCAGCCATTTTTTCAGCAAGCTTAGGCAATCCCTTTACTATTTGTGGATCACTTACATTTCTAGTGTTCTCCCAGCTATCGAATACCATATTATTGCTTACACCACGCCATACGTAGCCTTGGCCTAAAACAGTATTTCCATCTCTATCAAAAGTATCCCAATTGATATCTTTTTATAGACAAAAATTAGAATCTGCTTCTGCGGAATATTCTCATGCCCTGGACTTGATCAACCAAATCAAAATTGGACATGACGA
>JAJTIA010000032.1 GCA_021299995.1 Candidatus Jidaibacter sp.
ATAAAAGATCATTATGTCAAAACACCGCTACACTATGCTGCAGAAAAGAAAAACCTTGATGTTGTAGAAGAAATACTAAAGCATAAAGAGGGTAGAGCTGCTTTGTCTATAAAAGATGATGCTCGCAAAACACCGCTACACTATGCTACAGAAAATCAACGTTTAAGAGATGTAGAGTGTATTTTAGATACGGAGGAGGGTATAAAATCTTTAGAAATACCAAACAGTGATGGTAATTATCCTATACATTCTGCAGCTGCACATTCTAATATAGAAATTCTAAAAAAAATCATTGAAAAAGGTGGTGAGGTTCAGTTAGAAAAGAAAGGATCTTGTTGCTTTACACCTCTATATAATGCAGTTGCAAATCAGAACTATGAAATTGCAGAAGAAATATTGAAATATGAATCTGGCAAAAACTCTATCACTACTGTTTTTAATATGAGGATGCAATATTATGATATGGTACTAAAGTATATAGTAAATCGTTCTGTGCCTAAAGAAATTCTATATATGATCATTGATGCAATCATTGAACTAAGAGAAGACGTAAAATGCTTTACTAGCGCTGATATATTGTATAAAAATACACCTATTCACTCATGTCTATTAAAAGATGACGATGCAGCCTTAAAAAAAATGTTGCAAACAAATGGAGGTAAACAAGCTTTATATATTAAAAACAATAATCGCAAAACACCTATTGATTTAGCTTTGGAGCGACCAGATCGAGAATCCGCCAAATACATATTAAACTATATAAAGGCTGTATCTGAGCAAGCCGTTGCTGAACAATCTGCTCAACAAGCTCTAGAGGATGATAAGCAGCAGGAAGAAGATGCTAAGGAAGCTCTATCGAAAGAGGAGGAAAATATAGAGTCTGTTAAGATGTTTTTGGAACAAGCAAAGCTTAAAGAGGAGGAAGCTGAAAAAGTTCTAGACGAAGTCAAGTTCAATGAGCAAGCCTCCTCTGAGAAAATAGAACATTTAGAAGATGGCTCGAAGCCAGAAGAAAAAACCGATCAAAAGCAGCCTAATATAAGTGCATCAGATAAGAATAGATTTCTTCATTCTATAGAATGTAAGCAGTTGCTTGAATTTACTGCGATAGCAGCTATAGCATATACGCTTAGCCATACATCGCTGTATAGTGCAAGCCCTGATCTCTATAAAATAGCAGTTGCTTTTATAGTAATCGGCAGCGTGTGTAAAAACTATGCGTGCAGATCAGAAAACGACTATAGCATTATACCAGGCATAAGTTAATATTTATGCCATACCTAAACGGGCGGTCTTTTGTATAAAAATCTATGGAAGTTTTATAGCTTTGTAATATACTCAGGTGCAAAGTAACGACCGTATATTATAAATGACTGTAATCACTAGATTTGCACCCTCTCCAACAGGTTATCTGCACGTTGGTAACATTAGAACTGCCCTTGTAAATTGGCTGTTCGCTCGCAAGAATAATGGCAAGTTTATACTGCGTATTGATGATACAGATATGACCCGTTCAAAGCCAGAATATACCAAAGCTATAATGGAAGATCTTACATGGCTCGGCCTTACTTGGGATGCGATTTATTATCAGTCTGAAAGAATGGATCTATACGAAGATTCTAAAAAAGAGCTTATAAACTCTAAGCGTCTTTACCCTTGCTTTGAATCGCCAGAAGAGCTGGAAATAAAAAAGAAGGTGATGTTGAACAAAAATCTACCTCCAATTTATGATAGAGCATCTTTGAATCTATCGGATGATGAGGTTCAGGATAATATCGCAGAAGGGAATCACGCACATTACAGGTTCAAGCTAAATGATGAGATGATAACTTGGGAAGATGGTATTAGGGGCTCTATACACTTTGACCCTAAGAATATCAGTGACCCTGTTTTAGTTCGCGCAGACGGGACAATGACTTATATGATAGCAACTGTGATTGATGATATAAAACTTGGTATTACTGATATAATCAGGGGGGAAGACCACATAACAAATAGTGCAGTGCACGTGCAAATGTTTAAAGCATTTGGCGCTAATCCACCTCATCTTAATCATTTATCGCTCATTAAGTCTACCTCTGGTGAAATATCGAAGAGGCTAGGGGGGTTTGACATAAGATCACTAAGAGCTGCTGGTATTCATCCTATGGCAATAAACAGCTTTTTAATGAAGCTTGGTAGCTCAGATCCGATTGAATATAGAAAGACACTTGATGACCTAGTTGCAGATTTTGATATAAGCAAATATGGTAAGGCATCTACAAACTATGATATAGCTGAGCTTGAGCGTATAAATACAAAGCTAGTGCACAATTTATCTTATTATGAGGCGAAGAGTTATCTGTCTAGCAAGATAGATGAAACCTTTTGGGAGCGTGTGAAGCATAATTTATCGCGTGTTAATGAGGCTGAAGAGTGGTGGAATATTTGCTGCGATGAAATAGAGCCACAAATTCAAGATTTACAGTTTACATCAAGCGTTGCAAAGTTATTGCCAGAGGGCAGTTGGGATGAGAATACATGGAATACTTGGATACATGCTATAAAGCATGAGACAGGTAAATCTGGTAAAGAGCTATTTATGCCAATAAGACATGCTCTAACTGCGCTAGAACATGGCCCAGAATTAAAGCATGTATTGCCTATAATAGGCCGCGAGAAAGCTGTAAAAAGGCTGAGTGGTCAAAAAGCTTGAGTAGCGTTGTATTCAAACTGACCAGTACACAGGTCTTCTATTTGCGCCTCTAAATGCATGAAAGGTGCTTGAATAAAAGCATCTTCAATTACATGCTGTGAATTATGAATGCTGTATAAATCGAATAGTGCATAGTCGTATAAGTCATCATCGTTGCCTTGCATGATAATATGATCAAGTTTTTTATAATCTATAGAGCCATTCTTTTGATATATAGAACTAACAAAGTTATAATCACTCACTAAAGCTCTCATTCCTATGTATTGAATAGCTTTGTTATTCAGATTTACGTACAGATTGTGCATATCTTGTCTTGCTTCTAATTCGTGATACTTAACACCTGATATCTCTTCTGCTAAGCTTTTTAATAGCTCTGAGTCGTAAGAATAGGTTGCGCTGTGATTCTTTAAGTACATAGATATTTTTAATATATCTTGAATTGCTTCATCTCTTGATTTTCCATGCGCCATAAAAGCATTTAATATGCCGTTGGCCTTTATATCCTTTATAGCATTTGAGAATTTGGAATAGTTCTGCAGATCGTATTCTTGATTCGATATATAGTCGACTACCCAGTACAGTGGATAGACAGCACAATAGAAAAGAGCTGCACCATGTAATGCTTTTTTTATCATATATATAGTTTTTACGATAGTTTGGCTCATTGTATCATAAATGCGAGATCGCGATCAAGAAATCTGCCTTTTTAATTTAGAAGATAAATTCTACTTGAAATAGCATGTATTTTACAAGCTTTGCATCTTAATGCGATTATAAGTCGCAAAATTAATTTGCAATAGTCGATTAAACAGTAGTTTGTTAAAAGAAAATGATTTTAACACACTTTATCTTAATTATTTCTTAACTTATGCATTATATTATCCGCATATCTGATAAATATTTATATACAAGACTGTAAAATGAAAAGAGAAAGAGATTTGGTTGATGAGAACGCAAGTGTGGAGTCGTCATCTTCAAAAAAGCAGAAAGTGGTACAACAATCAAAGCATTCACCTTTAAAAATAGCTAATTTTTCAAAGAGTATGACACGAGTTTCGACTCTCCCTGGTGCAAGGAGTAAAACACTAATTAATTCCTATTCTTTGAAGCAACACAATGCTTCACAATCTTCTGAATCAAATTTTGATTCAGTTAAAAAATCTGACAAAGATGTTATAGTTAAGGATGTGCCCAAGGAGCACAAATGGTTAGAGATTATAGGCGGCAAAGCGTATAGACACATGTTTAAGAGCTTAGGACTAAATTCTAACGATGTTGTATTAAAGTCCCATGCAACAAATCCTTTGATACTTGAAGAAGATAAGGAAAATAATTTTTATATAGGTTCTGTAAAGAAAGAAGGCTTTTTAAATTTATACGATTATTTTAAGGATCAGAATCCAGAGCTAGTTAAGATCAAAGATAAAATTCTAGGTGCTTCAGCATCTAAAGGATATAGACTAGCAAAATTACCAAGCGAATTACGTACACAAGTGATTAGAGGGTCGATTTTAAGGCTATTATGTGGCGATGATGATATACATCCATTCAATATTATTGTGAATCGTGATGGCAATTCTATAAAGATGATAGATTTTGAAATGTTTGGCAGAATGTATTCTGAAAATTCTGAAGAATTTGCATATTGCTTATTTTGGATGTTCATATTTCATCATAAGATAGAAGGTTTCGATATGTCATTTATAGAGGAAGTGCGGACTCAAATTCATTCTATTGTCGCTAATAAAGAGTCAATACTAGAAGCATTTCAGAGCTCGATCAATTATACTATAGATAACATGTCTAAAGTTGATGAATTAAGCGATCAAATGCCAAAAAATCTTTCTAGATTACACTTTGTATTTAACAAGACACAGAATCTCCAGCCATATTATCCTGTAGTTTTGCATAAGATATCTGTTACTAATACTGAAGATCTTAAAAATATTCTTCTGACTACAGTTGATAATCATTTTAACTATCTATGCGAAATAAGTGAGAGTTTGATCAATCATTCTTATAAAAATACTTTGTTATCCAATATTACAAAATACATTAAGGAAATGTGGCGTACACCGTTGCATCAAATTAAGCTAGACCAATTGGTTGTAGGACAGGATTTAGAGCAAACAGTGCTTGATGAGGACTTGCAGAGAGAGGTGTTCTTGACAAAAGTCCAAAAGAAGCAGGATTCACTGGTATCACAGTCACAATCAATATAAATACTGCCAATTTATCTATAGCTGCAGCAGTGAAAAAGGCACGTAATTTAGGCAAAAAACTTAAGTGCTAAATAATACAGAGTCCTTGACAATAGTGTAAGAAGTTCTTAAAAGATATAGATTATCTAATTAAAAATCAAAGCTTTAGAGTGATGTATGGATACTTTTGAAACTATTGAGCAGCGTAGGGTAATACGACATTACGATGCCGCTCATAAAATAAACCAGAGCGAGTTAGATCAGTTAATGGATCTGGCTATGCATACCCCATCATCATTTAACATTAAGCATTGGAGAATTATCAATGTGACAGACGCAGCATTGCGTCAAAAGATTAGGGCAGCAGCTTGGGACTAGTCTCAGGTAACTGATACATCCTTGCTTTTTGTGATTTGTGCAGATGTGAAGGCGTGGCAGAAAAATCCATACCAGTATTTTCGAAATGCGACTAAGCCCGTACAAGATATGCTTGTACCTATGATTGCACCTTTTTATCAAGGAAAAGATCAGCTTCAACGCGATGGGGCTATGCGTTCTGTGTGCCTTGTCTCTATGACTATTATGCTGACAGCAAAAACCATGGGTTATGATTCCAGCTCAATGATTGGCTTTGATCCCATAAAAGTAGGCGAACTCGTAAGACTGCCTCAGGAACATGTTATTGGAATGATGCTGCAATAGGTGAACGCACACTAGATGTTTTCACAAAGCCTGGCTATATTGAAAAAAATGTTATCTTGCGTGAAAATCACTTTTAATGACAAGTGTATGAATACTCTGAAAATGTGCTTGCAAAATGCACAAAGCAAATAGTAGAAAAATCTAGGCAAGCCTGATCCTTTTGGAATGGAAATCATAACCTTTATGGAGTAACAAAAGTTCTAGTTGATTTCTCAGCAGCACACACGTTGTTAGTTTGCTTTAGTGCTTTATGAAAAATCAGCGATACAACTATGTAGATTGTATCGCTGATTTTATCATAGTTATGTTTGGGCCTTAGCCTTTTTTATCTTCTTTCACTTCTTCGAACTCTGCGTCCACCACATTTTCATCTTTTGTTGTAGAGTCAGCGTCTTGCGCAGAAGAATTTGCAGCATCAGGATGACCTTCTTGCTTGTATATATGCTCACCAATTTTCATCGAAGCTTGAGAAAGAGTCTCAATTTCAGCTTCAATCTTAGCTTTATCATCAGACGCCATTGCATCTTTTGTAGATTGAATAGCGGCTTCTACAGCTTGCTTTTCAGCATCAGGAATTTTATCCGCATGGTCTTTTAAGCTTTTCTCCGCAGCATAAACCAAAGAGTCTGCCTTATTTTTTACTTCTATAAGCTCTCTTCTTTCCTCATCCTCTTTTGCGTGCGCTTCAGCATCTTTCACCATTTGTTCGATCTCATCTTTAGAAAGGCCAGAAGAAGACTCAATTGTGATCTTTTGTTCTTTCCCTGTAGATTTATCCTTAGCAGATACATGCATAATACCGTTTGCATCAACATCAAATGTTACTTCTACTTGAGGCATTCCACGTGGGGCAGGGGCTATACCTTCTAGGTTAAACTGACCTAAGAATTTATTAGAGCAGCCATCTTACGTTCACCTTGGAACACACGTATTGTAACAGCAGTTTGATTGTCTTCCGCAGTAGAGAATACCTGGCTTTTCTTTGTAGGAATAGTTGTGTTTCTATCAATCAATGAAGTAAACACGCCACCCAATGTTTCGATACCTATTGAAAGTGGTGTAACATCAAGCAATAGTACGTCTGTTACAGAGCCAGTAAGCACAGCGCCTTGAATACCAGCACCAATCGCTACAACTTCATCTGGATTAACACCTTTATGAGGCTCTTTACCAAAGAATTCTTTTACAACTTCTGTGACTCTTGGCATTCTTGTCATACCACCAACAAGAACAACTTCATCTATCTCGCTTGCGCTTAAACCAGCATCTTTTAATGCATTTTTGCATGGTTCAATTGTTTTTTGTATCAAATCTTCTACCAAACTCTCAAGCTTCGCTCTCGAAAGTTTCAACACCAAGTGCTTAGGACCAGTTGCATCAGCTGTGATGTATGGAAGATTGATCTCTGTTTCCATAGAGCTAGAAAGCTCTATTTTAGCTTTTTCTGCAGCTTCTTTCAGCCTTTGTAAAGCTAGCTGATCTTTTAATAAGTCGATACCATTTTCTTTTTTAAATTCTTCTGCTAAGTGCTCAAGAATCCTTAAGTCAAAGTCTTCACCTCCTAGGTATGTATCACCATTTGTAGATTTAACTTCAAACACACCGTCGCCAATTTCAAGTACCGATACATCAAATGTACCACCACCTAAGTCGAATACCGCAATTGTTTTAGCTGCAGACTTATCTAATCCATAGGCCAGCGCTGCTGCAGTTGGTTCGTTGATGATACGAAGTACATCAAGACCTGCGATTTTACCAGCATCTTTTGTTGCTTGACGCTGAGAATCATTGAAGTGAGCAGGGACGGTTACAACTGCCTTGGTGACCTTGTGACCCAAGTAATCTTCTGCAGTTTCTTTCATTTTTTGAAGAACAAAAGCACTGATTTGGCTTGGAGCGTAATCTTCATCATGAGCGTGAACCCATGCATCACCATTTTTAGCTTTTACAATTTTATAAGGAACTTTTTTTACTATATCTTGAGTTTCCTTGTCTTCAAACTTACGTCCGATCAATCTCTTTACAGCGAAAAAAGTATTGTGTGGGTTTGTAACAGCTTGTCTTTTAGCAGATTGCCCAACTAATTTTTCACCCTTATCTGTAAATGCAACAACTGATGGTGTTGTACGAGCACCTTCTGAATTTTGTATTACCCTTGGATCTTTGCCTTCCATAATAGAAACACATGAGTTTGTGGTTCCAAGGTCAATACCTATTACTACTTCTTTAGTCATATTAATATATTTGATAAGTTATTGTTCATAGCTGGTATATAGTGTGCATTATTATCTTTACAAGTACCTAAAATAAAAAAAACTTTTTTGATGTACTATCGTGAGATAAATGTTAATTTAAACAGTAAGTTATATATTACAAGGCTTTGCGATATGATCAAATCTTCTAATAAAAATCCCTTGAATCAAAAGGAAGTATACAATCAATATCTATCTTTTAAGGTTCAAGATGAAAATTATTGCATCAGTATTTTGGATGTAAAAGAGATAAAAACTTTCTCTCAGGTTGCGAAAGTACCAAATTCTGTTGAATTTATGACTGGTATATTGAATATACGTGGTATTGTAGTACCTATATTTGATCTGAAATGCAGGTTTGGCCTCGGCAAAGCAGAGATCAATCAAAACACTGTAGTTGTAATTGTGGCCATGAAGAAAGAAGTAATAGGTATAATAGTTGATTCTGTATCAGATATACTAAATATTGCTGCTAATGATATTCAAGACTCAAACACTGTACAATCGTCAATATCAGATGATTTTTTACATGGTGTAGCTTTTTATAATGGTAATTCCTATATAATGCTTAATACAGATAGATTATTTGGCGAGGAAGCACTACGTGCTATAAATACAGCTAAAAAATATGTAGATAATCATCAAGATCATAAAACTGTAATGAATAGCACTGAAGAATCATCACATAGTCAATAAAGATGGTATAACCCTAAGAATGTTATAGAATATATAATACCGTCTTTCATTTTACATAATACACATTATCGGATTAAAAGGTGTATGATTTTCATAAAAGCTACCACCACAAATATTGACTTTATTAATAGTGGGACGTAGAATCCCACATGAGTTAATATATATATTGTAAAAATGGATATAAAAGTTGTAGGTATTATAGGGTTAGGTTATGTAGGTCTGCCCTTGGCGATTAGATGTGCAGAAGTTGGGTATAAAGTTATTGGCTTTGATATAGACCCTGCGAAAATTGACTCTCTTGATAAGCACCAAACTTACATAGCGCACTTAGAGAATAATTTGATTGAAAATTTATATAACAATGGATTTTCTTGTACCACGGATTTTTCTAAAATCTCTGAAGTGGATGCGATCATAATATGCGTCCCTACTCCTCTTGATAAGCATAGAGAACCAGATCTCAGCTATATCTTAAGCACATTAGATTCAGTGGTGCCATATATTAGAAAAAATCAACTAATTTCCCTTGAATCTACTACCTACCCAGGTACCACAGATGAAGAAATTGTACCTCTTATACAGAAAGCTGGCTTTACAATAGGCGAAGACTATTACGTGGTGTTTTCGCCAGAACGCGAAGATCCGGGCAATCCAAACTTTACAACTGCCACAATACCTAAAGTTGTTGGCGGATACACAAAAGCATGCTTAGATTTGGGTGTTGCTCTATATTCTAAGATTGTAAATCAGGTTGTTCCTGTTAGCTCAACAAAAGCTGCTGAAATGACAAAGCTTTTGGAAAATATTCACAGGTCTGTAAATATTGGACTTGTTAACGAGATGAAGATTATATCTGATAAAATGGATATAGATATTCATGAGGTAATCAATGCTGCGGCAACTAAACCGTTTGGTTTTACTCCATACTATCCAGGACCTGGTTTGGGTGGACACTGCATCCCTATTGACCCGTTTTATTTAACATGGAAAGCAAAAGAATATGGCCTTCACACCCGTTTTATTGAGCTTGCGGGTGAAGTAAATCGTGCAATGCCTGAATGGGTTGTAAACAAGATTTTACTTGGCTTGAATGAGAATGGCAAAGCTGTAAAAGGAAGCAATATCTTGATAGTAGGCCTTGCATATAAAAAAAATATCGATGATATGCGTGAGTCACCCTCTGTAGAGGTTATGGAGCATTTATTGAGGTTAGGCGCTAACATAAAATACCATGATGATTTTATATCTCACTTCCCTCACATGCGTAATCACTATATTCCATTAGATAATACAGCTATTACTAAAGAATCATTGCAACAGTTTGATTGCGTTGTGATAATGACAGACCACGACTATTTAGATTATGCAATGCTACTAGAGCACTCTAAATTACTTGTAGACACACGTGGTAAATATACAAATGTTAAAAATCCAAAGATTATAAAAGCTTAAATCATGGACAAAATAGATATAATGTATTCAGCAAGTCATGGCATTCAATTTGAAGACTCAATACTTGCCAGGCTTAAATCTTTGATACATCATGCTCAATTTATACAAGGCCCAGAAGTCAGAGAGTTTGAAAGCTTAGCATCTAAATATGCCGATACTAAGAATGCAATAGGATGTGCAAATGGTACTGATGCGCTCACGGTTGCCCTTATGGCAATAGATTTACAGGCAAATGATGTAGTATTTACACCAAGTTTTACATATGTTGCAACAGCTGAGGCAATATCTATTTTGCGAGGAATTCCATATTTTGTTGATATCGATCCTATAAGCTATAACATTTCCCCTACCCACTTGGAAGAATCTATAAAAGATGCGATATCCAAAGGATATAATACTAAAGCTATAATATTGGTTGATTTATTTGGCAACCCTGCGGATTATGATGCTATAAAATCTATCGCTAAAAAATATCGTTTAACGCTTATATCTGATGCTGCCCAATCTTTTGGTTCAATGTACAAAGGCGTGAAGGCTGCATCGATTGCTGATATTACAACCACCAGCTTTTTTCCAACAAAGCCTTTAGGCTGCTATGGTGATGGCGGGATGATTTTTACTAATGATGACGAACTTGCTCATAAGATTCGTTCTATCTGTTTTCATGGCAAGGGAGAGGATAAATATCACCATGTAAGAATTGGAATGAATAGTAGGTTAGACTCTGTGCAGGCAATCGTGCTTTCAGAAAAAATCACAGTATTTGAGCAAGACTTGGCAAAGCGTAATTCAGTGTCAGATTATTATAATTTCAGACTATCTAATTATATACCAACTCCAAAAATTGAGCAGAGCGATAGAAGTAGCTGGGCTGTATATAATCTGCGCCACAAAAATCGAGATGTAATAATAAAAGAGTTAGCTGATCGTGGTGTGCCAAGCAATGTTTACTACAGAACACCTCTTCACATGCAACCTGCATATAAAGATTCGTATAAAGCAAATTCACTAACTAACTCAGAGCAAGCATCAGAAGAAGTGTTTTGCTTGCCTATGCATTCGATGATATCGGATGAGCAGGCGAAATTTATTATAGATAATCTTTTATATGTACTAAAAAATCATGGCTAAAAAAATACAATTAGGATTTTTAGGATGCGGTAGAATTTCTAGCAAACATTTTGATGCTCTAGAAAATCTTTCGCAATTTATAGAAATAAAGGCGGTATGCGATATCAACCTAGATAAAGCGCAGAAAGCAGCAAGTAGATTTAATTGTAATTTTTACACAGATCTAAACACAATGTTAGACAGTGCAAGACTTGATTTAGTGACGATCGCAACACCCAATGGCTTGCATCCTAAGCATTCTATAATCTGTGCAAAACGAGGTGTAGATGTGTTTTCTGAAAAGCCCATGGCTGTATCAGATGAATCTGCAAAAAACTTGATAGAAGAATTAAAAGCTTCGGGCATAAACTTCTTTTTAGTGCATCAAAACAGGTATAACGACCCTGTAAAATACATAAAAAAAGCTATGGATGATGGTAGATTTGGCAAAATCTATATGATGACCTCTAATGTGTTTTGGCAACGTCCGCAAGAATACTATGATCATACAGAATGGCATGGTACAGATGAAATGGATGGTGGTGCATATATGACTCAAGCAAGCCACTACGTTGATATGCTAAACTGGTTTGCGGGTGCTCCGGTTGATCATGTATTCGCAGAGCTTGATACCTTGGGGCGTAATATAAAAACCGAAGATACTGGTAGCGTTATAATACGATGGAAGAACCAGATTATAGGTAACATCAATGTTACTTTACTCACCTACCCTAAAAATTTTGAAGGATCTATTACTATTATAGGAGAAAAAGGCACGGCAAAAATTGGCGGTGTTGCTCTAAACAAGCTGGAGCATGCAGAATTCCAAGATATGCCAGATGCAGATGATGCATCAAGTATGAATTATGAGACAGATTCTGTATATGGCTATGGTCATTATCACGCATATAAAAAGATTATAGAATATTATAATGATGGGAACTCAGATGATATAATTGATCTAGATGATGCTTATTCGAGCTTTAGCATCCTAAACGCCATACGTGAATCTAGCAAACAAAAGACAGTGATATATCTATGACATATTTTAAGCACGACACATCAATAGTAGATGATGGAGCTAAAATTGGTGACCACACCAAAATATGGCATTGGACCCATGTTTCACCTCGTGCAATAATTGGTAACAATTGCGTGCTTGGCCAGAACGTATATATAGGAAACAAGGTTGTAATTGGAAATAGCGTTAAGATACAAAACAATGTCTCTATTTATGATGACGTTGTACTGGAAGACGATGTTTTTTGTGGCCCATCCATGGTTTTTACAAACGTTAAAAACCCTAGAGCTTTTATCGAGAGAAAATCTGAATACTTGACCACAACAGTAAAAAAAGGTGCATCTCTTGGTGCTAACTGTACAATTGTATGCGGAGTTACAATAGGCGAATATGCATTTATCGCAGCAGGAGCAGTTGTTACAAAGGACGTAGCCCCCTATGCGCTTATGGCTGGTGTACCCGCTAAGCAGATTGGCTGGGTCTCACAGGCTGGTGAAAAGCTTGCAGATGACCTAAAATGTCCGCGTGATGGAAGTGAATACGAGCTGAAAAATTTGCTGTTATCGAAAAAATACTAATAAACTCTTGAATATGCTTGCTAATAGATCTTATAAGCGCTAAAATGAGCCAAAATATTTGATTAGTAAGCGATATGGCTTTTACATTTGAATTGTTAGGAAAAGAGTATGGCATAAAAAAACTTGCTCTATATGCGGTACCAGCAATCACTTCGTGGTACCAAGGGTCTATTTTTGGGGGCATTAACTGTGCGTCCACTTATGCAGCATCAGTATTTCAACCAATATTAGAACAAATTTATTATAATAATAGCATTGATCAAGATGCGAGTCAGTTGAAGAGAGAATTATTAGCAAGCTTATCAAAGAGAGATGATATACCTCAAGAGCTTGATGGTATAAAAGAACATTACAATCAACTAAAATTATTGGAATATTGCAATAAGTTGAGCCGTCTTCTGAATATGCTATTTTATCTTAATGTTTCAGATGATACAGTCCTTGATAAGTTGCAAGCTTTAAATACAGAGGCAGCTCAACACGCTCTTGAGAACAATGATGTGAAAGCAAACTCAGATGTTTACAAAGCATTAGACGCACTTATAAACGATCTAAAAGAATTGAGTTCAGATACAAAACTAGAGAAATCTCTTAATCAGAAATTACACCGCTTAAGTGTAGAATATTTACAGACCATAAATGATGATATGAATAAGACAATATCATATATTACCGATTACACAAATCCTGAAAGTATGAATGTTGATAGATTACAAACAGTTATTCAGAGATTGGAAGGTTCAAAGCACTCAACAATAAGATTATACCTTGATGATATTAATGCTGCCTTAAAGCAAGACTCTATATCATACAAGTTGAATGTTTTTCTATATTTGCATTATAATGCTTTACATGAAAAATGGTTAAATCAAAGAACTGATATTAAAAAAGAAATACTGAATGATCAAAATTTAATAGACAAATTAAAGGCTTTGAGCACCTATAAAGGAGAGAATAAAGAAGCTTTAGAGAAAGAAATAAAGATATTGCAACTATTTAATAAGTTGCAGTTAAAAATAAACGAAGTTATGAGCCGTACTTATCGATTAACAGAATCATTAAAAGAAAGGCAAGAGTATTTAAATACTGTAGCGACCGAGATTAAGAAATTAAAATCAGAACTAGCGCAGGATTTCACAGATAATGCTATATGTACAAAATTTGATGAGTGCTTTTATGCATTCAATGAAAAACTTAAAGAGTCACATGATAATATATTATTTCTCTCTGGAATTTTCTATTTCTTTTGCAATATAGCATTCATATATCAAATTACGTCACTTGAGTTATCATCATCATCAACATAGAGCTCATATTTTAATAACATTGCATATGGCTTATTATATTCGGCAATATCATTAAAGATAGGCGATAAACAAGAATCTGAGATACATTTTTCTGATATTGCATTTTACGGTATAATGGGCTTTATATCAGCAGAGATAAGAACACCATGCGTAAAGGCAGTTCTTGGATACGAGTTAAACTCTTATGCAAACTTCTTTGCGCTTCCCATAGCTCAAGCTGTGCTTCCTAATATTGCAAACTCTATGTGTGTTTTATGCTATACTTCATTGAAAAATTTCTGCTTTAAAACAGATGAGAAAACAGTCAGTGTAAATGATATTTGTAATAGCGCTGTTTCTAATTACAAGTTGATGATTGGTATCAAAGGGCTTGGGTTAGCAGTGTCAACATTTGTTAACGCTGCTGCCAATATGTTAACATACAATACATCTCAACAAACATTATAAGGTAAGTAATATGCTATTTACATTTGAATTTTTAGGTAAAGAATACGGGCCTAAGAAATTGTTTTTATACTCCATCCCGTTCATTAGAGCTTATAACAACAATTCTAGCATGCTTCTATGCGGTTTTTTAAGTGCACTTAGCATTTCATCTAATAAAATATCGGAATTAATAAAATTTGATAATGAAGGCTTCAAATCTTATGTCAAAAAAAATCTTAACTCAGATATACACAGTAGCAATGTAATTGCTTCAAGTATATCTCACATCTCTTTTGCACTACAAATGTTACCTTTACAATTATCGAAAAATCTGAGCAATTCTGATATCTTGCTCTCTTCGATATTAATGAACTCTACAACATTTGATACATCTAATAAAGCAGAGCAAGACATACATTTATCTAGTGTTTGTTTTCACACAGCAAAATGTTTTTTGGAAAATACAGTATCTAACTATTGTGTGAATGAGTTGTTAAAATACCAATTAACACCATCAGCTCAATTATTTGCATTACCTTTGGCACAGGTTGTTGCAGCAAGTCTTCTAATGACTTTAGTGAACCCTCTGCTTAATGTTATTGGCAAGCATTTTTGCCATAAAGATGATAAACCTCTTGTATCTTATCATTCTAGCACCTTCAAAGTAACGCTATCACGATATTTCGATGGTGCGCTCTCAAATTATGTCTTATCACATTCACCATCAGTGATACAAACTGCTTTGTTTGGCTCTTTAGAAGTTGCTCAAGATCCTCTATGGCTTTAGTCTTAACGCGTTTAGGATCACAGATACAGAGCTCAAAGACATTGCAGCACTTGCTATAATTGGGCTTAAAAGCAACCCAAAGCTTGGATACAAAACTCCAGCTGCGATAGGTATTGCAAGCGTGTTATACAAAAATGCCAAAAACAGATTCTGCTTTATATTGACCACTGTATTTTTAGAAATCTTAAATGCTCTTATGATAGCACTTATATCACCTTTTAATAATGTTATATCTGCGCTTTCTATCGCAACTTGAGTGCCGTTGCCCATAGCAATGCCAACATCGGCTTCAACCAATGAGGGTGCGTCATTTACACCATCTCCAGCCATTGCTACAACTTTACCGCTTGCTTTAAGTGACTTAATATAATCTTGCTTTTCATCTGGCGTGAGGTCTGACTTATATTTTTTAATACCGATCTTTTTAGCAATATACTTGGCAGTGTTTTCATTATCTCCTGTAAGCATCACAACTTCTATATTAAGCTGATTGATTGCAGAGATTAGTTCGGCAACATCATCTTTCAACTGATCACCCACGCTTATCACACCTGCTAGCAATCCGTTAAATGCAACGTATATAACAGTTTTGCCAGATTTCTGTATTGCTTCAACATCTAAGGCAAATTGCGATATATCTACAGAATTATCTGACATAAACCGATCATTACCTAAAAGCACTGTTCGTTTGTCTATAATAGATTCTACTCCCCTGCCCTTATGATTTTTAAACTTTGTTGTCTTAAGCATGCTAATGTTAAGCCTTTCAGCCTCACGTATTATACCATGTGCAATCTGATGTTCGCTAGAAATTTCTATGCTTGCTGCTATTTGTAATAGACGCTCTTTAGAAAATCCATTGATCGTGATTATACTAACAACAGATGGGTTACCTTTAGTTAAAGTGCCTGTTTTATCAATCGCAAGCACATCTATCTTACCAAGCATCTCTAGCGCTTGAGAATTTTTTATCAATACACCAGAGCGTGCTGCAATGCCTGTTGCAACCATTATAGACATTGGCGTTGCAAGACCTATCGCACATGGGCATGCAATGATAAGTACCGCTATCGAATTCATAAGTGCATGTTCTATTTGATTGGATGTGGTAAGAAAATACCATGCAGCTGCAGTTACCATGCTTGTGATAATCACAGAGGGTACAAAGTATGCCGAAACCTTGTCTGCAATCTTTTGTATGGGAGCTTTACTGCGCTGTGCAAGCATAACAATATTTACAATTTCACTCAGAATTGTTTCAGATTGCACTTTTGTAACACGCAGTAGAAATGATCCATCTAAATTCATCGTGCCACCAATCACAAAGTCTGTAGCAGTTTTTGCAACTGGCATAGATTCACCCGTTAGCATTGATTCATCTATATGAGACTCGCCTTCTATAATAATGCCATCTAGTGGAATAGTTTCCCCTGGTTTTACGCGCAATATATCCCCAACTTTTAGCTTGGAAATAAGAACTTTTTTCTCTTTGTCACCTATCACAACGTTTCCAAAATTAGGAGATAACTTTAATAACTCTTTAATTGCAGATGATGTTGCCGATCGCGCCTTGAGCTCAATTACTTGCCCAAATAGCACAAGAGTAATAATAATTGCTCCAGATTCAAAATAAAGATCAGCACCATTACCTATATAAGCCATAGCAAAAATACTATAAATATAGGATGCAAGCACACCGATGATGATCAAGCTAAACATATTGAGATTCATGCTCTTTATAGAGTCTATACCTCTTTTTATAATTGGAGATCCACATAAAAATATTGTGATTGTTGCAAGAAGCATCTGGGCTAAAGCTGACTCTATATATTGTATGTTCACCATACTCCCAAGCATCGCAATCAGCATGAGAGGAGAGCTTACAATACCTGCAACCCATAACCGCTTGAGCATTGATGTGTATTCGGTATCCGGTCGATCTTCTAAAGATATATTGATTGGCTCCAATGACATGCCGCATATAGGGCATGCATCTGCCTTTGCACTTATTACTTCTGGATGCATTGGGCATGTAAAGCCAGATCCATTATCTATTAGAGGAGTATGATTTTTTTGTGATGTAGTGCAACATTCCTTTTGCATTGCTTATTACCTTGCAATAAAAGTGGTGCCACCGATAGGAGTCGAACCCACGACCTTCGCATTACGAATGCGCTGCTCTACCAACTGAGCTACGGTGGCGCTATGAATCAACTTTATTACAGCGCTTTATTAATTGCCACAAAAAGCTGCATGTTAAAATGTGCAAGAGGTGTTTAGCATAATAGAAATCAGCATGCAACTCATACGTCAAATCCATATTTATCTTTTAAAAGCTTCTTCACATCATCCGAGGGTTTTTCTCCGTAGCAAGATGCTATAACTCTACCGTAATTTTGCAGATTTAATGTTGTTATATCAGTGTTTATAGCCTGATAGAAAGAACGCTCTTTGCGATCATCCATTAGCACAAAGTAATAAGCTTGCTGCCCCATTGAATCGATTGCATGGAACTTGTTTATCTTCGACCCTTGTTGCGATATTAACTTATCAACGAATTGAGCAGATCTTGGCATCTCTAAACCTTCCCAAGCCCTTCATACTTCGCATTCAATTTGCCATCTGGCTCGATCGTACTAGTAATAACTGTTGTAGAAGTGATCTCCTTCGATTTACGAGATTGGATATATGTTTAATTCTTGGTGTTATATCAAGATGAAAGATATCAGTAATATTTCTGGCAAAGCATGAAGTATGGGGTGCAAGCGATTATAAAACTTGTAAAAAACTTGATCCTGCTATATTGTTCTACCGAAGTATATAAACGGAAGGATGGCCGAGTGGTTTAAGGCGCACGCCTGGAAAGCGTGTTTACTCGCAAGGGTATCAAGGGTTCAAATCCCTTTCCTTCCGCCATTATGAGGTTTAAATGTCTCTAGAAGAAGTCAAAAAGTCTAGGCCAGATTGGTTGCGAGTGAAGGCTCCTACCTCTAAGGAATATCATAATACTTACGACCTGATACGCAGGCACAAGCTAAATACAGTATGTGAAGAAGCGGCATGCCCTAATATTGGCGAATGCTGGAAGCAAAAACATGCTACAGTCATGATATTGGGGAGCGTTTGTACACGTGCATGCGCCTTCTGCAACGTAAAAACAGGTAGACCAGACCAGCTAGACCCTCATGAGCCAGATAATCTTGCAAATGCGATTGGAGAGCTTGGTTTAAAGCACGTTGTTATAACCTCTGTAGATCGTGACGACTTGGATGATGGTGGTGCTAATCATTTTGCAAGCTGCATTACAAAAATACGAAACAGAGCGGAAGGTACTACAATTGAGGTGCTTACTCCAGACTTTAGAAACAAGGGTGATTCATGGCAGATTGTTGCTGATGCTGAGCCAGATGTTTACAATCATAATATAGAAACTGTGCCATCTCTTTACTCTAGAATCAGGCCAGGTGCACGCTATTTTGGCTCTTTAGAATTGCTAAGCAATGTAAAAAAGCGCAATCCTAAAATCTTTACTAAATCTGGTATTATGGTAGGCTTGGGAGAGACGAAAGAAGAAGTGTTGCAAGTGATGGATGATCTGCGCTCAGCCAATGTGGACTTTATGACTATTGGGCAATATTTGCAGCCAACACCAAAGCATGCACCTATTGATAGATATGTTACACCCGAAGAGTTTGCATACTACGAAAGAGTTGCAAGGGTAAAGGGTTTTTTGATGGTCTCATCTTCTCCACTTACACGCTCTTCTTATCACGCAGATGCAGATTTTGAAAGATTGAAACAAGCAGCAGGAGGATTGCATGACTATACATCCACACGGATTGATTAACGGATCTTGGGTTGAAAACAAAGCAGAACTTTACGATGTAATAAATCCTGCAGACATGTCTGTTATATCTAGCGTCGCAAAGCTTGGTAAAACAGAGGCAGAACTTGCAATTGAATCAGCGCATACAGCATTTAGAAAATGGCGTAACACTACCGCTAAAGAACGTTCTAAAATCTTAAGAAAGCTATCTGACCTAATTCACGAACATAAAGAAATTATCGCCAAAATAATGGTGATGGAAAGCGGTAAAGCTTGGGCTGAAGCTATAGGAGAAATAGACTATGCGTCATCATTCTTGGAGTGGTTCTCTGAAGAAGCTAAGCGCACATATGGCGATATTATTCCATCTGTTAAGTATGGTCAGAGATTGTTTACAACACGTGAACCTGTAGGCGTTGTTGCAGCTATTGCACCATGGAACTTCCCGCTTGCTATGATCACAAGAAAGCTTGCCCCTGCCCTTGCTG
The DNA here is from genome assembly GCA_021299995.1 of Candidatus Jidaibacter sp. Classification (GTDB taxonomy): domain Bacteria; phylum Pseudomonadota; class Alphaproteobacteria; order Rickettsiales; family Midichloriaceae; genus JAJTIA01. The sequence continues at coordinate 19,542 of JAJTIA010000032.1, forward strand.
CAGGTTGCACTATCGTGATAAAGCCTTCGGAAGAAACACCTCTTACCGCATACTATTTAGGCAAACTGTGCATGGATGCAGGAGTTCCTGCTGGAGTTGTAAATATATTAAGTGGTAATGCACAAGAAATCGGCGATGCAATGACAGAATCTGACCTGGTTTCTCTATTTACATTCACAGGATCTACGCCAGTTGGCAAAACGCTAACTGCAAAATGTGCAGCCACTGTTAAAAAGGTTGCGTTAGAGCTGGGAGGCAATGCGCCTTTTATAGTGTTTGATGATGCAAATTTAGAAAAAGCGGCAGATGGCCTTATCGCCTCTAAGCTCAGAAGTGGTGGACAAAGCTGTATATGCGCAAACCGTATTTTTGTAGCAGATTCTGTAATGAGCGACTTTGAGAAAATTTTAGTCACAAAATTGCAAATACTCAAAGTTGGTAATGGGTTAGATAAATCTAATCACATAGGGACAACAATTAATGCTGCGGCTGCGAGAAAAATCGAAAGCTTGGTTGCGGATGCTGCATCAAATGGTGCTGCTCTGCTATATGCGGCAGATATATCTGAGCAAAAAAAGCTGAGCCCTTGCTTTGTTGGACCAACTTTACTCCGTAACGCAAAAGTCGGCTCTAAGATAGAAGAGACCGAAATATTTGGCCCTGTGATATCTATGTTCTCTTTTAAATCTGAGGATGAAGTACTAGAGCGCGCAAACCGCACTAACTATGGTCTTGCAAGCTATTTTTATGCAGAGAACAACGCACGTATTTGGCGTGTTGCAGAGCGATTAGAATATGGCATGGTTGGTATAAATGATGTTGCGATATCCAGCGAAGTCTCTTGTTTTGGTGGAATAAAGCAATCTGGTTTAGGCAGAGAGGCAGGAAAGCACGGTATAGACGAGTATATGGAATACAAGTACATGGTGATGAGCTAGATATATTAGCCCCATACGTCTATATGATGTAATTGCATTGATGGGTCTCCGTTTATTTGCTTATTTTTTACTCCAATTACCCTGGGCATCGTTCTTACAAATGATAAGGAATCTATGTTCGCAATAAAAGATGTACCAGATTCTAGATACTCTGGTCTAGAGATTACAAATTTCTTAAACGATTTTGGGCAATCAAGTATGATTCGCTTAGGATATACAGGTAAGAAAAAAGAGATAGCGCAAAAACTTTTCAATCATGAATACGATCACAAAGAAGTGCTGACCTATGATCAAACAGGTTACTTTAACTGGCCTTATGCTGTACTTATGGCAAATAAAGAAGACGTAGCAAAGCAGTTTAATGTTGAACATGTTGCGCAGTCTCTAGAATCAGTATGTTTGGTTGAGAACTTCGATATAAGCGGAGATATCCTATAAAGATTGCAATATCGTATTGATTCCTCAGCAAATAATTGGTATAATCTTGAAAAATATTAATATAAAGGGCTAAAATGCAAGGTAAAAGCTACGAAGATATTGTACGACATATTTTTAGCGGGAATTTAAAAAAAGATTATGCGCGTTACTATATTAGCATGGCTCAACCCAATCTCACAGAACAAGAGAGAATAAAAATACAGGAATTATGTAGTAACCTCGTTTATAAAAACTCTGAGGTAGAAAAGGAAGCTTATGACTCTGTAATAGCAATATTAAAATCAGAATTATTATTTGCACCTAATGGCTTGCAAATGAATTTTAATCAACATCCAAATATTATTAGCATGGTAGATGGAGATGACAATACGTGATTGGATATAGCTCTCGTCTTTAAAATCCCAGATAGAATTAAAGCGTTGTTGAAAATCATACAATCTAAATTAGAATCCAACTCATTTAATCATATACCTTACCCTGTATTACGTAGTCTACTCAATGCAACATTTAGAGCGGATGTTAAACTGATCACAGTCTCAGAAAAGATACAGTTTATGAATGCTATCTTAGAAAATACAACTCTAATGGTTACAGAAGAGGACATATATATCAATGCTATCGTAAAACATACAGGTCTAATGATTACAGAAGAGTGCATAGAAAAAGCCAAGGAAATTTCTAAAGAGTGGGATCAAACATTATGTGACCAATTACGTATAACAGTAAAAATGCGTGAAAAGCAGCAAAGTACATGGGATCTTCGTCAAATGACTGGCGCTCCAGAAGAAGTTGTTGATACTACTGCGTCTGAAGAAGTTGTTGAGCATAAAAATACTTCTACACCAAATGACAACGGAAAAAAACCTGCACAAAAACAAAGTAATTATAACTTTGGCCCGGTTCTAGCACCTCTTGCGCTTAATTTACTCTTACATGCTGTGCACAACATTATACCTGTTTACTACTCATCCATTGCTGCAATTGGAGTTGCTTATATATGCAAAAGAAAAGCAGAATCACAACATACCAAGCCCTATAATAATACTATGCTTGCATCAGCCGCTAATCTGTGTTTGTTTTCATATCTCAATTCAGAAAGCGAACTGGTACAAGCTGGATCCTTAATAGGTATTGTTGTTGCCTCATATCAATATTACCAAATCAATAAAGATCAAAGCATTAACGCTCCTGAACTTTAATAATATGTACTGATATTGATCTAAATATAACAATGCTTTTTAGTGCAGAGATTTTATAAAGTTGCAACATCTTATTGAACCAACAGCAAATAATTGATATAATATAGAAATTATTAATATAAAGAGCTGAAATGCAAGTTAAAAGCTACGAAGATGTTGTAAGAGAGATTTTGAGTGGTCATGAACAGCCGTTTCATTTAATAGCTAATAATCAGAAGCACATCTCTGAAAAAGAGTTTTCGTGTTTAGTACACTTTTTAGTTAACAAAGGATATAATATTTTATCTTTCCAAGATGATGATTTAAAGCAATGTAGTAATACGATAAAAGACGAAATCAGCCGCTTGCAAAAAAACAGAAAGCCTGCTGGTCCAGGTATACATCTAGACGATCTATTAGCGAGCGCTGGGAAAACTAATAGTAATAAGATGCTAAATTATATGTTTACTAGCAGCACAAGTGATTTTGCAAAACCCCAAGATCTAAAGCAAGCTATTGATCATCTTACATATTATGATCTACGACAAATTTTGAATCAAGCCCTCGATACTAATTCTAATCATAGTATAGATAAAAAATTTGTTATTATAATAGCTATATTCCAAAATACCAATTTAATGATTACAGATGCTGATAAAGCAAAAGCTATACAACAGAGTACAAATTCTCAGTACAATTGGGAGAATGTATTCGAAGATCGTCAAAAGAAACAAGCTACATGGGATCTTCGTAAAATGACTGGCGCTCCAGAAGAAGTTGTTGATACTACTGCGTCTGAAGAAGTTGTTGAGGATAAAAATACTTCTACACCAAATGACAACGGAAAAAAACCTGCACAAAAACAAAGTAATTATAACTTTGGCCCAGTATTAGCACCTATTGCTCTTAATTTACTCTTACATGCTGTGCACAACATTATACCTGTTTACTACTCATCCATTGCTGCAATTGGAGTTGCTTATATATGCAAAAGAAAATCAGAAACACAACATACCAAGCTCTATAATAATACTATGCTTGCATCAGCCGCTAATCTGTGTTTGCTTGCATATCTCAATTCAGAAAGCGAACTGGTACAAGCTGGATCCTTAATAGGTATTGTTGTTGCCTCATATCAATATTACCAAATCAATAAAGATCAAAGCATTAACGCTCCTGAACTTTAATAATATGTACTGATTGCAAACTCTGAATTTAGGTGTTAGCTTTAGTTATTGCAATATATTCAATAGCTTAACATGCTTGCTCGCATCTTAAATAGAGCTAACAAAACATCCTATGTCTCTGTATACAATCAAGACTTAGATTCAGAATCCTTACGCATTTTGCTAAGCTCCGCTGAATTTATGAGTAACCTGAAGTCGCTTGATCTATCAAATCACGTTCTAGATGATGAGGTTATTGAGCCACTTTCTAATTTAGTAAAAAGCTGTGACAAGCTAACAGCTGTGAATTTATCTAATACTCATTTTAAAAAACATTTATTTAATATATTTGGGGATTTGCTATCAATAGAATCTCTTGACTTGAGCTCTAATTCTTTAGGTCTAACTGGCTCTCAGGATATAGCTGCATTCTTGATGCGCACTAACGCCTTGGAATCGCTTGAGCTAAGTTATAACAATTTTGACAGCCTTGCAGCGGAATGGATTGCACATGGCATTTTGGGGAATGATACATTAAAACAGCTCAATCTGTGCAATAATATGATTTGCGATCAAGGAGGATACTCCCTATTAAATGCCTTACAAAAGAAAGATTTAATAGAAAGATTAGACTTGAGCAATAATAACATTTCTGATGATATTATAGACACGATCATAGGCTTTATAACATCATGTACAAAACTTAGAGATCTCAATCTCTGTCAGAATTATTTTACAGATGCGTCTTTATTAAAAATCTCAGCAGCGCTATACATCGCAAAGTCCATAGTAGAATTCAACATAGATACATCCAATTGCTCGATACAAAATATCTTAGAATTTGAGAAGGCGCTCGCAAACAGCGATAACTTAATACAAACGCAACACCACTTTATATCCCAAGAATATCATAGCAAGTTTAAGGCAAAAAAGCGATATCTAGAACAATTAGCAAAGATGGTGTTAGTTGATGTAGATCTACATTCATATGACGAACACACATTATTAGAGCTTAATAGGTATCAATATGCAATCGAACTGCTTTTAGATTCTGATCGTGATTTCATAGCGCAAATAGAATCAGAGCTAGAGATGCGTGGTATTTCCAAGACAAAACCAAATATAGATTCAATCGCACTCACGCATGAGCCAGAAATGCTAAAAAGCATAGAATATTCAATATCGCATTTCCCAACGGTTTCTGAAAATATGCATACAATTTGCGCTAATAATAACATAGAGCTACCTGCTATTGCGCCACAAAGAGCTATTGATCAGTCCGCTAAAGAAATGCTTAAAATGCTAGATTAGGTATCATAAACTATGATGATATACCAATGCCTTGGAATCTTCAATAAGTTGCGCTCTATCGTATTGTTGATAAATAAAGTTAATATCATAAGGCTGTATGGACGAAAGTAATGGTTGAAATATAGGCATTACATCATCTATAGCATTATTGTAATTATAATACATTTGTAGTAAACGTGAAAAAATTACAACGCTATTATTACTCACAAAGCATGATGTGGAACATTTGATATATTCTCCTATTGATGATGCGCATATCTCCATTGCAATATCAGATTGCACAGCTATGATTTTTGCGTTTTCTTTATCTAACGCTTTAGAAAAAGGCACTATGATATTGGCTTTAATACATGAGTCTGATACTAAAATCTCGCATGCATGCAGATTATAGCTAGTGACTATAGATATAGCTGTATCACCCTCTGCACTGATACAAGATGTGATACGATTTGCAAGCTTGGTCATTAAGGAATTGAGACTATTTTGATCATCACAAAAGATATACATAAAATCATCGTGATGCTTGTGTTGTAGCCAGCATAGATTGCGCACATCTTCTTTTAAAGTGTCACTAAAATCAGAAAGATTACTGCTTAGCATAGAATATTAAAATTTGTTATCTTTTAAAGCCCTAGCTTTTTGACGTTGCCACTCATCATTTTTTATACTTTCGCGTTTATCGTACAGCTTTTTACCCTTTGCAACACCGATCTCAATTTTAGCTAAGTTCTTCTTATTGAAATATAACGAAAGTGGTATAATAGTCACCCCTTTAGTTTTAAGTTTGCCAATCAATTTTTTAATCTGCTTTTTATGCAGCAAGAGCTTCCTAGGTCTCCTTGTTTCATGATTTTCCTGGTGAGCTTTATCGTATTCTGGAATATATGCGTTTACCAAATAGAGCTCATCTGCCCTAACTTCTGCATATGCGTCGTTGATGTTTGCTTCGTTGTTACGGATGGACTTCACCTCAGTGCCTGTAAGCACTATGCCTGCCTCCATCTCATCTTCTATAAAGTATTCGAACCTTGCTTTGCGATTGGTTGCAACCACATGCTTATATGATTCTGGTTTGCGTACTGACATCTTTTATAAATTCTTTGCTAAATTATCAAAATCTTTCATGCGCTTTAAAAATGTATCAAGGCTTGCAAACGGCAACATGCATGGGCCATCGCTTGGTGCATTATCTGGGTCTGCATGAGTTTCTATAAATAGCGCTGCAACGCCTATTGAAACTGCTGCTGTTGCAACAACTTCAACAAATTTGCGTTCACCACCACTACTTCCTCCCTGACCTGTTGGCTCTTGAATTGAGTGTGTAGCATCGAAAACAACAGGATACTTTGTTTCTTTCATGATCGGAAGTGCACGCATATCGTTGATTAATCTATTATACCCAAATGTAATACCACGTTCTGTAAGCATTATGTTATTGTTACCAGTGGATGCAATTTTATCTGCAACATTCTTCATGTCCCATGGAGCAAGGAATTGACCTTTCTTTGCGTTCACAATCTTACCAGTTTTGCCAGCTGCAATCAATAGATCTGTCTGCCTGCAAAGTAGTGCTGGAGTTTGAAGCACATCTACCACTGATGCAACCTCTGCGCATTGCTCTGGGGTATGCACATCTGTAAGTACAGGGCAACCAAATTGCTCTTTAATCTCTCCAAAGATAGGTAATGCTGCAGATAGCCCTATCCCTCTTTTGCCAGAAAGAGATGAACGATTCGCCTTATCGAAAGATGTTTTAAATATAAAGTTAATGCCGAGCTTATTCGCAATATTTGCTATATATTCTACTGCCTGCATTGCGTGATCGCGTGACTCCATTTGACAAGGGCCAGCAATCAATGCAAATGGTAGTTCATTACTCACTTTAAACTTGCAAAAATCTATCTGATACATAATCATTACCTCGTAATACTCCAAAAGAGTATAACCACTAATTCTTAATTAAGGAACATTTTTATATGGTATTCATGCCACATTGGCCAGTCCCGAACGTAAAAAATCCAATTGTTTTGGGTTTAGAGAGGATGGAGCAGCTACTGACACGCTTGTGCAATCCACATCTTGCTCTTCCAAAAGTTGTACATATAGCGGGCACAAACGGTAAGGGTTCAACGCTTGCGTTCCTCAAAAGCATAATGGAGAGTGCAGGATACATAGTACACCGTTACACATCCCCTCACCTTATAAATTTTAACGAACGTATATCTGTTGCAGGCGTCGATCTGTCGGATGATGAGCTGTACATACTATTAGAAGAGGTGCGCGCTGCATGTGATGGCCTGGAGGCCACATTCTTTGAAATTACCACTGCTGCTGCATTTCTTGCATTTTCTCGCACAAAGGCAGATATCTTGCTACTTGAAACAGGTATGGGAGGCAGGCTTGACGCAACAAATGTTCTAGAAAACCCAATACAGTGCATCATCACTCCGGTGTCATATGATCATATGGAGTTTTTAGGCGATACCATAGAAAAGATCGCATTTGAGAAAGCTGGTATAATAAAAAGCAATTCTGATGTGATTATAAGCTGGCAGGAGTCTACAGCAATGAAGCTGTTAAAAGATGTAGCATTTAACAAAATCACAAACATATATGCATGTGGGGAAAGCTGGAATTTTATAGTGGATGAAAATTCATTTACATTTCAAGATTCTGATCTCTCTATTACGCTTCCACATCCTAATTTATTTGGTTTACACCAGATATTAAACGCATCAACTGCCGTGGCATCTGCAATAAAATTGCGTAAATATTTTAACATATCAGATGCAAATATAGCCCATGGAATCACTAATGCTGTATGGCCTGCAAGACTTCAAAAAATCACGCATGGAGTGCTTGCAAGTATGCTGCCCTCTGGGTGTGAGCTGTGGTTAGATGGCGCTCACAACGCGCATGGCGCTCAAATGCTGGCCGCAACAATAGAGCATAAGTGGCAAGATAAACCGCTTTATATTATCAATGGGCGCACTGGAGATAGAGATTTAAAAGGCTTTTTGCAATATTTTAAACCATTCGCCAAGTCTGTTTATGGGGTACGTGTGCAAACAGAGCCAAAGGCAGAGAAAGCAGAAAACATTATGCAAGCCGCTAAAGAACTTGGTTTTGATGCACATGCTTCTGATAGTATTAAAAATGCGATATCGCATATATTGAGCAATTCTAATGAAGATTTTCGCATTTTAGTATGTGGATCTTTATATTTAGCAGGAGATTTGTTAATTTCTAATAGATAAAAGAAAAACGATATGGTATAATACGCACTTAAATATTAAAGGATAATACTATGCGCGAAAACATTTCAGACGTCTTTAAAGCTGCAATAGATAAAGGTAACTTACACTTTATCTAACGCTTGCTAAGTGAGTATGACATAGCAGCTAAAGAATTTGAAATAGACCAAAAATCTGCAGTTCAGAATGACTCAATTGAAAAGCTATTTGAGATGCCCTCAATTGAAGAGGTAGATGGGCTGTCCTCAATTGAAGAGAGTAGTAGTGAGGATACAGAGCGCAAAGCAAAAGAAACAATCACAATTCCAGCATTCCAATATGCTCTACACAAAAAGCAATATGCAATTGCTGAATTTATATTAGAAAGTGCCAAATTAAAGATTACAGGATACCATTTTGAAGTATTCAAGGATGACTTAGAAGCGTTAAAGATCTTGCTAAAACATGGCATGAAAGTGGATGATTATCTTTTAACAACAGCCAAAGATAATGAAACATTATCTCACCTACTTTTGGAATATGCGACAACATACCTAGATAGCTCAGCACGTGATATTAATGCTCAGGCTTTGAGCGATGCTATAAATTACAGAAAGACTCTTGCTGATATCATCACTGCAACAGAATTTGATGAAGATGCATTAAAACAGTTTATAAAATATCACCCAGGATGTATAAACTGGATCCTCTGTAAAAATGAATGTCCAAATGGATATGAATCCTATAGTAATCCTCTTGATTTAGCTACCAAACTCAATAATAAAGCAGCTATCACAATATTACATGATGTAGGTGCAAAATTATGTGAACATGGTTATGATTCTGTTAAAGATCAAACTTTAGCTGAATGGTCTCAAAAATTCATATCTTATAGTATCGAAGAAATAAAAAAATTTATTCAAGCGCATCCAGAATGTGTTAATTGGGATATAGAATATCAGAAAATATATCCTTGGGAGACTTGTACAATGGAATCGAGCCCACTTTATTATGCTATTGATATTGACAGTACAGATTTGATAGATCTATTATTAGAAAATAACGCAAAAGTGACTGCTAAACATTTGGATAAAGCATTGTATGAAAATAAACCAGACACAGTATTAAAGCTATTAAAATCGAAAAATATCCTAGATATCAACCGCCTATGTTATTATACAGCTCTTATAAATCATCCAGAGATCAATTTAGAGTTTACAAAACTGATTCTAGAGAAGACAAATTGTCGTATCTTCCAAGCTTTAAGAGCAAATGAGCATCCAATAGATAAAGTAGCTTTTGTGAATCAAAAATATGCAGCACAAAAACGTTGGGATTATGTTGAAGATATGTTCTTACAAAGTTGTGGAGCAACGCTAGTATCCTTAACCAACATCATTCTTCCTATTGCACTTACTTATATAGAAGCGCACTTTTCTGCCGCATACCTGCCCATCGCACCAGTAGAACTTCAAACCGCTACCAAATGTTTGCTACTTGTACCTGCAATCGCTTCATTAGCATGGCTTGCTTGCATTAAAAATCCTTCTCAACATCATAAATTATCTGCTGTATCTGTAACATGTGCTTCTGCCGTATATTATGCATTTGCATCTGATAATACTGCTGTAAAAATAGCTTCTACTTTAGCCTATACAACCGCAATTTCATATTATGTGCGTAACGTTGAGCAGTATGATTATGTTATGAATATATAGCCAATAAAATAAGTTTATATAAAAGCATCCCAGAGCCAAAGGCAGAGAAAGCAGAAAACATTATGCAAGCCGCTAAAGAACTTGGTTTTGATGCACATGCTTCTGGTAGTATCAAAAATGCGATATCGCATATTTTAAGCAATTCTAATGAAGATTTTTGGATTTTAGTATGTGGATCTTTATATTTAGCAGGGGATTTGTTAATTTCTAATAGATAAAAGAAAAACCATATGATATCATATAGGAACAAATATTATAGGATAATATCATGCGCGAAAACATTTCGGATATATTTAAAGCTGCAATAGATAAAGGGAATTTCAATCTTTTCAAACGCTTGCTAAGTCAGTATTACATCGCAGATAGAGACTTGAGAATAGAGAACACAGGTATAGTTGATAGCACATCAAGTGAAGTGACTAGTAGTAGTAGTAGTAGTAGTAGTAGTAGTAGCAGCAGCAGTAGTAATAGTAGTAGCTCAAGTGAAAGTCATAGTGAGAGTCAGAGTGAGAGTCAGTCTCAAGAATCAGAACAAACAGTAAAAATTAAAATACCACCATATCAATATTCTCTACAGCAAAAGCAATAAGAAATTGCTGACTGTATATTAGAAACATGAAAACCACATTATCTTTACAGACACACTCTCATTGAAAAATTGAAAGATGACTCAAAAGCTGTACAAATTTTGAAAAAATATGCTATGCATATACTAAATACCATATCCCAAGTTATCATCCACCCACCTATCCCATTATCATCCACCCACCTATCCCATTGTCATTCACCCACCTATCCCATTGTCATTCACCCACCTATCCCATTGTCATTCACTCTAACCCATTTGTCATTCCCGCGAATGCGGGAATCTAGAAAAACCTATATAAACTGGATCCCCGTTTTCACGGGGATGACATAGAGGGAGACGAAAATTGGATATCTGTCTTATAAAACCAACCGGTCTTTGTCATTCCAGATCACGCCATTGTCATTACCGCGGAGGCGGTAATCTAGAGAATGGTGTATACACTGGATCCCCATCTATACGGGGAGGACAAATCTGCTATGTACAATGCACCTAGTCTCTCATAGATAAACTACAAGACAATCTTTAGAGAGCGACATTCAACTACAGCCGCACCATTTTTATATCGGTTTACCGATATCATCTAAGGTTTTTATTGTTCTCTTGATCGAAAAACATCGCAAAAAATATAGACTGCACAGATGTTGCAAATGAAAAAAGCAATAATAACAGTGTCACTTCAGGCACATGTCCATACGCAATCCATTTATATATTAATCTAATAAAAAACAAAACAGACAAGCCACCAAATAATAAGCCAAGTGCATAGAAAAGAATTAATGGGTGAAAATCTCTAATTATATACTTTTCTTTAAGTCTCCAGAAAAAAAGACGCAGTAAGAGCATACTCATTGGTAATAGCACTTTTTTGATGCGTAATTTAGACTCTTCCCCAACGTTATAAACCGGCTTTGTCGGTATATCTTTGACTCTAAAGTTATGAACATTTAGCTTGACCAGAAGATCATTTGGCTGGCCATACCGCTTGTACATTTTATCCCAGTTTATCGTATGAAGAACCTTCTTATTGACCACTGTATAACCTGTTTGCGAATCAGACACATGCCAGTAGCCAGATGCAATCTTTGTGAGAAATGATAGGAAAGCATTACCAAATAAACGGGCCTTAGGTATTATATCCCTAAACTCTTTGTATATCAATCTATTAGCCTTTGCATAGTCTGTTTGATCTGCCGCTATTGGATCAATTAAAACTGGCAGCTCCAAAGGATCCATCTGAGCATCGCCCGCCATCACTACTGCCGCATCAAAATCATTATCACGAGCCCATTTATAACCTGTAGCTATTGCGCCACCGACCCCTTCATTCACTTGGTGTTTTAAAAGCACAACTTTTGGATATTTCTTTTGAGACTTTTCCACAACGCTAGATGTTTTATCCTTGCTACAATCATCTATGATCACTATTGCATCCACATAATCTGGCATGCTTTTGATCACTTTCATGATTTGCTTTTCTTCATTGTACGCTGGGACAACTACAGAGATTTTTAAGTTCTTATACATTTGTAGGCTTATATATTCCGTCTTTACAACTACAGCCGTGGAGTGTAGCATCCAGAATATAAAACTCAATAACTTTATGATTACACTAACAATATCTCTCTTAAACATGTACGTATTTGGCGTATATATGATGCTATGCTGCCTTGGCACATTTTTTAAAGACCTGAACGCTACAACAAGAACTATAATTGCACTCACCATTTCTCCTTTGGTTGCGAGCTGGATGTGGATACAAATGATTAGATTAATCCCACACCAAGATCATTTCATCTATGTATCACTCATATTATGTACTGATATCGCTCTTATTTTATGGCTTCGTAGATATTACAAGCCTAGCCTAACAAATATTAAAGAATTCGATTTCTCACAATATACAAAAGAATTATTACTCTGTTGCTTAATCATCATACTATCTATCGTTCACTACATATATCTACCGTTGATGGACAATGATCCATTAGAGTATTTTTATATGGCAAAAATTCTGCTGAGCACTGCAGATAGCTCTTGGTACCCAAGCGTTTCAGCAGATAGTTCCTATGGTATAGTTGCGCCCTTCACACATCCGCTTGGATATATCTCTTTCATAGCCTTAAATATGGTAGGCATAGAAGACTATATCGGAGCAAACTATGAAGCCATTCTTATCTCCAGCAAGATAGCCTGCTTATATTACCCACTAATTACAGCATTTACTCTTGCTCACGTGCTAAATACAGCAAACAAACAAAAAGCTATTATATGGGCGATTCTGCTATATTTCTCTATTCCTTTAGTAATGCACTATATAGTGAAGTGCCACGTCGACCCTATGCGCATAGCTTTAATGCTCATTTCTTCACTTCTACTATACGAACTACTACGCTCTCAATATCGCGACCAAAATGTTATTTTATTAGGATTTTTATGCGGCCTAGCGTGGTTTGTACATTCATCCGGCATACTCAATGCATTTATAATATTCGCCATATATAGCCTTTTTGTATGGCATAAGCATGGGTTTAAATTAGGATTTATCACTGGCATCATATGTATTGCATGCTTATTTTTAGTAGTTGGTATAGACCTATATAAAATATACTCAGTCTTAGGATCTGTATTGGGCGATACTAACAATATAGAAGTAATAAGAAATCACATTAATGAATACAATGTATTTTGGGATGTAATGCGCGATTCAAACGGTATTTTCAATCTACTGAGGACTTTCTATGAAATAAAATATTGGGGAATAGTATATTTCTTAGGCGTTATAGGCATTTTTCTTAACAGAAAAACTCTCAAAGAATGTAACATTCTCTCCGTTCTTTTTGCGACATTTGCCTTATTCTATTTAATTGCATTACTCGCGACCGCCCTTGGTTTTGGTGTATTTATATTTAACCCAAGATACCTTATGCAGCCGCTTTATGTCATGGTAATTTTTGGAGCAATCTTTCTATCTGACATATTATTTAAGAGAAAATATATATCTATCGGTCTAACTTCTGTTTTCATTTTGGTTACTATTGCATGTATTACACGTGAGTTTTACACAATTAAATCATATAGTAAGATAGAGTTAACAGAGCATGCAAAACTCAAAAACGTAAATCAACCATTTGCAAAAATTGCAGAGTTCATCAATCAAAACAGTAAAAATTTAAGCAGCTATGTAGTGCTACGTCAGGGAGAGATGCTACATTACACAACTGTACCTTTTTATTATGTTTACGATAAACGCATCGCATATCTTGTAGATATTAAAGACATCAATATTTTCAATAAAGAACTTGAGAAACTTGATATTAAATATTTACTCAATACTTATTACCAAGATCCACTTGTCACAAAATCTCTTTTCGCAAACGTTACTGGGAATACCCCCCTCTATGAGAATGATCTGTATGCTTTATATCACGCTTCAGATAATGCTCATCTCAAACATAATAATTGGAGAGATGTAAGTTATTTATTGTCACAAGATAGAACACATACATTCATCACTGAAACAGGTGCTGCAGATACGCACGATATTGAACATGTTGATTCAAAAAGGCCATCTACATCTTTATACCATTTTGAAATTGAGGCTGATCAACCTAAAAAAATTGTATTATCTATATATGTAATGAAAAATAACGGCCTACTTTCTACTTTACCATTATCTAAGAAAGAATATGTTTTAACTGCGGGTAATAATGAAATCAATACATCTTTTTCAAGCAACATAAGCGTTGATAACTTACGACTAAGAGCACATTATCCAAATAATGGTGTCAAAATTTTAAAATTCACTAAAGCGTTTTCAGATTATAAAAACATTACTAACTCTTCTATACGTTATCCTATAAATTATTCTGAAGACAAAAATAATAGGCTTTGCTTTTTGAGCAACTCTATATGCACTATTCAACCTTTTAATGGCAATCAAATTAATATTGCAATACCTAATGCTGATCCATATAAAACAATCAGAATAAGAATTTTAGGCAATGGACTGATTTGCAAGAAAAACAAGAGCCCTATACTGCGCTTTATAGACTTTGGTAACACTGGCAGAGAATGCAAGGAGCTAAGCCCATATCATGAACAAAATATACTATACAAACCCATAGATTCTGAAATATTTATCACACCTTATAGCTCTACAACACCAATTAATATCACAAGTGTTGAGTACAATGAATAACTATAGCACCACACTTTCCAAATTCCGAAACCAGGCATTTAGACTTATGTCTGCACAAGTGATATGCAAAATAATCCCGCTTTTTGCAAACCTTTTAGTGCTAAAAATTTACTTGCCTGATGTCTTTGGAGAATTCGGTGTTATTGTAGCATGGATGGCGCTTGCAAGCTCAATTGCAAACTTATCATTGGAAAATGCCATACTACATAGTAATGGTAAAAAAGAAATCAAAAAAATAAGCATCTCATGTATAGCTGTGTCTACGATTTTATCTATAGTACAGATATTATGCGCCATAGTTGCAATAGTAATTTACAACATAGATCTAAGCTATCTGCTAGTTGGGGCATATACATTCTTAAAATCAATTTATAATTTGCAGACTGCCGTTGTGATAAAATTTGGTCATATACAACAAATTACTTGGTCAAAGTTTGTTGAGACCATCTCGTTTAACGTTTTGATGATAGGATTTGGCATGTATGATCCTAATTTTTGGTCTTTAGTGTCAGCTAGCTTTTTAAGTGTTATACTTGGTATATGGGTACTACGTAGATATCTGTATTTAAGATTAAAAAATGGAATAAGCGAAATAATAAACTGCATCTCTATTAATAAGCACTACCCGATCTATATAGCAAGCGCTGCACTCATAGATACTGTCGCTGCTAATCTTCACATAATTATCCTTTCTTGGTTATATTCAAGTCAGCTAATAGGTGAGTTGTTTTGGGTGCAACGCATTTTAAACGTTCCTATTTATATGCTTGTTTCTATCAACCAACTGAGCATAAAAATGCTCACATCTGAAAAGCAATCTATTGCACAGCTTTATTCTAAACTAATCTATTTTATTAGAATCTTACTACTTGTTGCTCTATTAGGTACATCTTTTATCCTCGTTGTAAAGATTGAGGACTTCAATTCTCTTATACCATATGGTTGGAATAATCTTTTATCTATATTACAAATAGTGCTACCAGGATTTTTGTTTACCTACATATTCAAATTACTGATGCCTATTTTTTTATATGAGTATAAACACAAAATGGTCTTACTATATGATCTATCAATTGGCATAGCATCGATTATCGCTTTATTTTTAGTTGTAATGCTAGAAGCTAACTTTAAATCTTCACTGATATGCTTAACTGCCCTAAGAGTTGTATGCACATTAGCATTTATCTATATTGCATTGAGATTACTTAAGAGTAGAGTAGCTTAAAACAGCACTTCTCACTAAGAAAGCATTAACTAATATGCTAAACCCAACAGCACTTACGGCGCCTACATTGCCAAATAATGGTATAGTAAGAAACGCTAGAACAAAATTAGATAAAAATATTTTTATACGCATGAAATTATCCAAATCTGGCCTTTTTAATAGGACATAAAAATTGTCCATAATAAGCCATCTTGAAGCGATAGTAAGACATAGGCTATATATCAAAAATATAATAAAACCTTCTAGTAAGCTATAAGATGGCGGAAGCAAAGAAGGTAACACAACAAAGTAAGCTATGTTGCATGCTGCGAAGGCAACATATACTAACAGCATCAAGTATGTTTTTTGTTTACTATACGCAATGTCAATACATGATTTATTATCATATATTTCTGTAGAGAGAGTCTTGGAGATATAGTTCTTTAATACAAAAATCAGCTGATAAAAGCCCTCACCTAACATAGCAGCAAATGAGTATACACCGATATCAGATTGAGATACGAACAGACTTAACAGCAATACATCAACTTTAGTGTTGAGGTCCAATATGAATCCACTTAACACCGCACGTTTACCAAATTCAAAATGCTTTTTAAACCAATATGAAATTTGTTTTGCAGAAAATGAGACTGAAGCCAGTGATTTAAAAGATGATACAATAATATATAGAAGCACACCAGTTTCAGATATCAAAAATATATATGGTATTTCAAAAGCTGTTTCTTGTTTTTGAAGAAAGAATGTAGCTGCAATTAATAACAGAACCATTCTAAGAGCATTAGAGAATGCATAGCTATATAAACGCCCTATTCCGTTTAGCCAAGCAATCAATATTTTGTTGATCGATGCTAATATTAAAACAGCAAATAATGACGATGTATTACCTGCAAACCCATCGTTTACAAATGGTCGCAAGACATATTCAACCAATCCAACAAAAACTAGACTCAGAAATATTGCAACTATTAGCGTAAGTAAAATCGCTCCACCCATAATCTGAGATGTCTTTTTACTTGCTGCAGTATGTGCAAGAGTTGACTGATGTATTCCAAATGTTGCAAGCTGCGATCCTATAAAGTATAGTGCTAAAAATTGGTTTAATATCGCAACACCTTCGGTACCATATCCATGCAATACAATAAAATTCAGCAATACACCGCTTAACCCAATCACTCCAAATGATGCTAAGCATGCTAACAGCTTATAACTATCTGAATTATACATTCTACTTACATAATTGACGTGTCGGTCGATATAGTGTACCATCCTTGTCATTAAAGCAATAAAATACTTATAGGGGCCCCAATGTGTGGGATATTTGGCGCAGTCAACAATGGATCTATTCCTTCCAAACTTTATTATAATCTAATAAAAGCTCTGTTTAAATATTCAGAATCACGAGGGAAAGAAGCATCTGGAATATGCCTTAGAACATCAGATCAAATACGTTATATACGATCTAATCTTCCAGCCCAGTATATGATCAAAGACAAGCAATTTGCGAAAATCGGCGCAGAAATACAGCAAAACAAAAACATAGCTGTAATAGGTCATACAAGGCTTGTAACCAATGGCAATGCTCAGTTCGACCTTAATAATCAGCCTATAGTGCATAAAGGAATTGTTTTAGTGCATAACGGCATCATATGTAATCATCTAAATATATGGAAAGAAATTAATGGCAAACCTTCTGCTGATCTTGACTCTGAAGTTATAGCTGGATTCGTTGCAGAAAAAATTAAAAATGGAGCAAAACCTGAAGATGCACTATCTCAATTCTTCGACAAATGTGAAGGTACAGCATCTGTTGCAATGCTTTTTGCAGAATATAATTACCTACTGATTGGGAGCAATAACTGCTCTTTATATTTATGCAAAGGCACAGCTGGTGAAATTATTTTTGCATCAGAAAAAGTTATATTAGAAAAAGCCATTGTAAAATCAGGGATACAGGATGTCTTTAGCTTAGATAATATATTTAGACTAGAACCAAAAGAAATTATACTTGCTGAAATTTCTCAGGCTCAGAAAGCAGAAATCATTACGCCAGCTGTTGCAGTTCAGGAAGCATCAAATTTGAAACGCTGCTCAAAATGCATACTCCCAGAAACATTCCCTAATATTAAATTCAACAAACACGGGGTCTGCTCTATTTGTAACAGCTATGAGCCTATAAATCTAAAAGGTTTAGATGCATTAAAAGCATTGTGCGACAAACATAGAAGATCAGATGGCAAACCTGATTGTATTGTAGCGTTTAGCGGTGGTAGAGATAGTAGTTATGCAGTACACTATATGAAAAATGTAATGGGTATGAACCCAATCACATATACATACGATTGGGGCATGGTTACAGACCTTGCGAGACGTAATATAGCGCGAATATGTGGTAAACTTGGGACAGAAAATATAATAGTCTCTGCTGATATCAAAAAGAAACGCAACTATATCAAGAAGAACCTTGAAGCATGGCTTGCAGATCCAGAATTGGGAATGGTGACGCTTCTCATGGCTGGTGATAAAGAGTATTTTTATCATGTAAAAAGATTGCAAAAAGAATTTGATATTGAACTTGTTGTATACGCATCAAGCCAGCTAGAACGCTCAAGTTTCAAGTCTGCATTCTGTGGAGTGAACGAGTCTAACAACTGGTTCTTCAATGTATCCAAAATGCAAAAATTTAAAATGCTATATTATTTTGCAAAACAGTACCTTAAAAATCCTAGGTACATCAACAGCTCTATTTTTGACACATTGTTTGCATTTTATTGTGCATATATACAACCACATACTTTCTTTTCTATATTCGATTATATTCCATGGAATGAAGATGAGATAATGAGCACATTACGCAAAGAATATGATTGGGAAGTTGAAGAACACAGCGATGTAACATGGCGGATAGGTGATGGCACTGCAGCACTCTATAATTATATATATCACTCAATGGCAGGATTTACAGAGAATGACACGTTTAGAAGCAACCAAATAAGAAATGGTATGGTGGAAAGAGAAGAGGCTTTAGCGATGGCATTGAACGATAACAAACCTCGCTTTGAGGCAATAAGAAGCTATGCTGCATTAATAGGAGTTGATTTTGATACAATAATTTCCGAGATTACAAAACATCAAAAGTACAAGTAGGAGATATATGATAAGGTTATTAATACTATGTATTGCATTATTTAGCCCAATCTTGTCATTCGCAAAGCAAGAATCTATCGGATGGGTAGAAGCACCATTTATTAGACTTGAGCAATATAATGAAAAAGGTATTACAGAGTTTAATTTCTCTCTTAACAAATTTAGGTACACTCAAACATCAAAGCAGCCGATTGTATTCGAACAAGATGAGATTCCAATACTCTTCAAGCGAACAAAAGATGGTTATATTGCATTTACGCGTATCTTCCCCAGTGGCAAAAACAAGATCTTTCATATTGATTCAAAAGGCGTTCATCACAAAGCCAATATGCCAAGCTTCTTGGATGAGTTTATCTTTATGAACGCAGAAATTCTACACGATAGAGTTGTCGCGCTATATTATAATGTGATGACCACCAGGTATAATATTATAACATTTAATATTAATGGCCATAATATAACATGGGAGCCAGGTTTTATTAAAGAGATAGACTTTGGAGATAAGCATATAAGCAACCATTCAATTTCTATAAAAGCCTTAAAAGCAAAAGATCGGGCATATGGCTATGACATCGTGCAATTTGTATCTGGCAATAAAATAGTGAACTTTCATGACGTGCCATATGTTTTTATTTCAGAAGATAAACTTTCTGACTCACTAGAGTTTTACACGATAAGAAAGCAAGCAGATACTAATATAGTGATATTGAAACAGGCTGATTCTAATAACTTCGAAGCAATTCGGTCTGATACATTGAAAAAAGCTTCATACAAGGATGTGTTCAATACAGATTTAAAAACTGCTTCTCAAGTATCAAAATATTTAGAGGACACGATTTCTAATTTTGGTGCTTCTGGAACTGTGAATTTAGGCATGAATAACTTCGAAGGATTACATAGTTGGAGTCAGATTTACTACTTAAATGGGCTCATTAACCTTGAACAACTCATAAAAAAATCTGATGCACCATTAGCATCTAAAATAAAAGATCGATTAGATATTGAGATGCATTTTGTAAATCGTCTTATGATGCTAAGAGAATATAATCTTTATACAAAACGTTACTCATTAGATCGCAAAAAAATACGTAGCGCAATACACCTTGCAAGGACTGTAAGAGTGATGCGTAGATACTTAGAATTAAGTGATAACCCTATAACACTATCATCATATCAAAGTCTTGTTAACGAATTGGTAGATCTCAATAAGTCTAACTATATGGATGAAGTAGTGTTGAACGCAGTCAATCAAGACGGAGTAAAAAATGGGACTTGCTTCTTAAGGATACGCAAAGGCGTGCCTTTTCCACACGATGGGATCAATTGCCCTCATAACTATCAAACACAATATGCAGGTGAACTATCTTACCATTTACAAAGTGGCAATTTTGAACAAAATAAAGCAATTGTAAAAAGTGTGTATTCTATTTTACTTGATAATGAATCACAATACGGATCAATGCCAAAAGACTATAAATGGCAATATACTTGGGGTAAGGCAAAAACTGGTAGAACTGATGCAGACAATATCTCAAACAACACCCCAAGCTATCCAAAAAATCAATATATAGCAGATATCTCATACAGAACTATAGATAGTATGGGGATCATGGCAATTGCTCGCCACTTAAATTTTGATAATAAAAACAGCTTATTCGAGTATCTTTTAAAAGGAGTTAAAGAGGTAGCACTGTGGCCATTTGTTGCAGAAGAGTTAGAACTATACGATAAAAACACAACAGATGCTGCACTCTTAGAGAGCAAAGCGCTCGATGCCTTCCTCATGCCATCAGCAGGCTACGAACTTCAAAATATGTCGATCGCACTACGCAAAAAACTGATGGAGATTAAATAGTATCGGCACTATTATTAGAAATTACATCTAGACGCAAGATCTTGCATCTTGTAATCTATTGCAGCTATCGTAGCACCATATGCCATAGCGCATCCAATTGTAAGAATTGGAGACTGTATAGGTTCAGATACAAGATATATCGCTGTTGACCAAAGTACGCCTGTAGAAATACAGCTATATGGAACTACAATATCATAGTTTAATACTCTATTGTGCGAAACGTAGCTTTTCAAATAAAGAGCTAAATCAACACCAGTGATAGAAACTAAGCCAGAGACAAACGCGGTACAATATAAGATATTAGCATTTAATAATAGGGGTGCAAGAATCGACAAAGTCGCCGCTATATTAATTAGACCCCTACTGATATATGAGAATTCTGCACCCAAATACAACATAAAATAGGCCCTGTGACGCATATGTAATTCACCACTTTCATCAAACAAATCTGATACTTTTAACTCAGATTTACCTCTTAGACTTGTTAATAAAACATCCTTTGACCCTTTAGCCTTAACCTTCAAATGGACATTATCACCTTGACTCATCTCGCAAATTTTATATCCATAACCTTTCATAGCAGAAATGTGACATAGAAATACATCGTTTGCATCACAAAGCCTACCGTCTTTATTCACGCGATATGCATATCGCTGGTTGTCAGTAGAATCATAAATTTTAATCTCAATCAAATCCCATGGCATACAAAAAAACACAACTATTATGCGCTCATTATATATATAAACACTAGAGAATTCAATATTTTTATAAAAAACAAGTTATTTTCTGAAAGATTGACTACCAATACCACTTCTGATTTCTTGACCCCATTCGGCAGCAAGCTTATCTAGCTCAGACTCAAGCTGCTTTATCCTAATAGATGACTTAACGTTTTGTATCGCATTGGCAGCCTGTGGAAATACCCAATATACAAACCAGCCAAGCGCTGCAGATGAGAAGATTAACATCCATGTTCTTGGATCTATAATGAGAGAAATTGCCATGTTATTTTGATTAGAACTTTGAAGTATTTTAAACACAAATGGCACTATGCCTATGGCATTGTAATTAAGGACAATTTTAGAAATGTAATGATTTCTGTCTTGATCAACAATAATAGCGACCATACCAGGCAACAAACCAAATAACACAATAATAACAGAATATATAGAGATAGCTGAGCAACCCATCGCTATTAGTGATATAACCAAAATATAAGTATTGCTTATTTTGTTATCAGAAGGTGGTGTGCGAACTGCACGGCCCGTAAACCTCACACCAACTCGTTCCCTCACTGTGGCCCCGTTCACCATATATGAATACCTTTCACATCATTTTAACAGCAGAATACTTTTCTACTTTATATACATAATGGCTTGTTTTATAAAAGAAGTAAAGAGCGGATGCGGTGCAAAAGCCTTAGATTTTAGCTCTGGGTGAAACTGCACACCAACAAACCAAGGATGCTCCTTGATCTCAACAATTTCCGTAAGCTTAGCATTAGGAGACATTCCTGAGAAAACCAACCCAGCTTTTTCAAATTGCTCCCTCCAGTATATGTTAAACTCATACCTATGCCTGTGGCGCTCTGATATTTTTTCTACACCATATATCTTATGGGCTAATGTGCCTTTCTCGATAGCGCACTCAAAAGCTCCTAGCCTCATTGTGCCACCCAAGTCGCTTGAGGACTTGCGCTTTTGCTTGAACCCATCCTTCTCCCACTCAGTCATCATCGCAATAATCTTAGTGCATTTTTTAGAAAATTCAGTAGAGTTTGCATCCCCAATTTTCAAAACATTGCGGGCAAATTCTATAGTTGCAAGCTGCATACCCAAGCAGATACCAAAAAATGGAACCTTCTTCTCTCTAGCATACTTGATCGCTAATATTTTACCAGTAACGTCTCTATCTCCAAACCCACCAGGAACTAAAATTCCTTGCACATCCTTTAATATGTCATCAACATTATCCAATTTTATCTTAGCAGCATTAATCCATACTATTTTAACTTTATGTTGATGATGTATGCCTGCATGGGTTAAGGCCTCTATTAAGGATTTATATGAATCCTTAAGCTTCATGTACTTTCCAACAACAGCAATACGAACTTCTTTTATAGGGTTCTCAAGCTTATGCAAAATATCAAACCATTTATCTAGCTTAAATGAGTTTTTGTTAAATCGTATATTAAAATGCTTAAGCGTTTGCTTTGCTAAGCCCCTCTCATGATAATCTAACATTGCGTTATAAATCGTAGGGTGGTCTAACCCCAAAATCACTTTTTCAGCAGGTATATTGCAGAATAACGCTATCTTGTCGCGGTCTGAGTCAGATAAAGTCTTTTCTGATCGGCAAAGTAAAATATCTGGCTGTATGCCGATTGATCGCAACTCCTTAACAGAGTGCTGAGATGGCTTTGTTTTTAGCTCTTTGCTTGTTTTGATGTAAGGCAGCAGAGTCAAATGCAAGAACATCACTCTATCTTTACCAAGCTCGTAGCCCACCTGACGTATCGCTTCTAGAAATGGTTGCGCCTCTATATCACCCACAGTCCCTCCTATTTCACATAGGACAAAATCTGCACTCTCAGTGTGTGAAAATATAAATTTTTTGATAAGGTCCGTCACATGCGGAATTACTTGCACTGTACCGCCTAGGTATTCGCCTTTTCTCTCTCTTGTAAGCAAATCAAAATATATTTTACCAGCCGTGATTGAATCATATTTTGTAGCACTCACACCTGTAAACCGTTCATAGTGCCCGAGATCCAAGTCTGTTTCAGCACCATCGTCTGTTACAAATACCTCTCCATGCTGGTATGGGCTCATTGTGCCTGGGTCGATGTTAAGATAAGGATCTAGCTTTCTTAAACGGACTTTGTATCCAGCCGATTGAAGCAATGCACCTAAGGCTGCCGATGCAACACCCTTCCCTAAAGAAGAAACAACACCGCCAGTGATAAAAATAAATTTCTTACTCATGGCTAATGTGACTATTCTGTCGCTTGAGGAGCTTCGATAGGCTTAGCCGCCTCTTCCGTTACGATAGAATCAACAATACTTACATTACCCTTGTGCTCTGAATTAATCACTTTTGCAACAATGATGCAGTTCACTGTAAACGCAATCGCCAAACCAATCGTGATCTTTGTAAGAATAGTGGATGTAGCCTTGCTTGAAAACACGTTATGCCCGCTGCTAGATAAGCCAGCTAAAGAATCCGAACTAGATCTTTGTATTAACACAACAGTAATTAATGCAAAAACGATGAGTGCTTGTATAATAAGTAGAATAGTTGTCATTTGATGAAAATAATGATATTTTGGTATTTAGAATAACTCAATTGATCTATTTGTTCAACACAAGAAATGGCACAGATCACTAAAATTAATTACAGGGCGCTTTCTGTTAACACAGTTTTGTTCCTTATGACATTTTATTTTATTTTTCATGCATTTAGCGGCGATAGAGGGGTTTTCGCATACATGAAATTAAGCGCAAAACTCAAAGAACAAACACTCACATTAACAGAGCTAACATCTCAACGTTATGCTCTCCAGCGCAAGGTAGACCTACTTCATCCAAAGAATCTAGATCTAGACTTACTAGACGAAATAGCAAGACGTGACCTTGGTCTCATATCTCAAACAGAAAAAGTGATGTATTTGGGTGAGTAGATTATACCTAAAGCAGTATAAAATGGCACCTCATTTTCACTCCCTACCATCTTTTTTGTAATGCCCACTAAGGTTGGAATCCAGAATATATAGTAAATTAAGATGAGGATTGCGGTTTAAAGAAAGCTGTTAATGCATAGAATAATTGATTAAATTGTGTAATGTTTTCCTTAATCCACCGTTTCATATTGTCCCAGAATTTCTCTATCGGATTTAAATCAGGTGAATA
>JAJTIA010000039.1 GCA_021299995.1 Candidatus Jidaibacter sp.
AGATATCTCTCATATTATAACTCAATACTTAGACTCAAGATCATTATCGAGCCTTGCCATAGCTACATCTCTTGGAAGCGCAAAATATTTAGAGCGAATGGAAAAAGAGCAAGAAGGTAAAGCTGCGCAAGAACGTTAAACAACAAATCTATTAAAAGGAATTTGTGTTGGTGCAATATGCGTTTCAATTACTTATTTTGCATACACTCACTTGGAAAGCCAATCTGTTGCTGCAACTGTTGCTTAAAGCACTGCTGATTCTGATGATTTTTATATAGCTAATTAAACAAAAAACCCCACTTTTCATTTCTTAAAGGGATGTAAGTCTGGGCCTATAAAGAAGCCGTTCTAATGTATTACTTCTTGCGCTTAAATGTGGCTATATAATTGACGCCCGTATCATTAGACATATACCATGATCCATCTAGCTTCATCTTGACCCCTGCGATATCTAGCATCTTCCATCCTAAGGTTGCCATTGTATCTTGTATTTCTTTTGGCTTTAAAAACTTATCGAAATCATGCGTACCAATTGGCAGCATGCGTGCTACGTATTCTGCAAACATCTTTGCTTGTAGAAGTGACTTGAATGACCGGTTAATAGTTGAGATTATTATGATTGAATCTTGATGTGTCAGAATTGTAAGCTCTTCTAAAAATGCTTTGTAATCTGCAACATGCTCTATCACTTCTAACGATATTATTACATCATATTTTGTACGCTTTTTTAGCATTTCTGATGTTGTTGCATTGAGCAATTTTAGCTTAGCAGATTCCTTTTTCGCCTGTATTTTTGCGATCTCTATATTTTTGCTGCTTGCATCTATCGCTGTGACATTTTTACAAAGCTTAGCAAGAGGTAACGATATAAGGCCGCCACCGCATCCCACATCTAAAATTTTAGCTTCACTTAGAGAGATTTTAAATTTAGATATAGCATCTTTAATGTAATTGATGCGAACCGGGTTCATCCTATGTAACGGCCTAAAGCTGCCATTGATATCCCACCACTCATGAGCCATTTTTTCAAATTTCTCAATTTCAGATTGGTCTACCGTACGTTTTATATTAGTTTTTTTCACAGGTCAGTAATTTATTGTTTGCAGAAGCTACAAGCTTTTGGAATGCTCTTTCTTCGATTTGTCTTATACGCTCTGAAGAAACACCATAAATCTTGCTTAATTCATCTAACTTTACAGGTGGGTCTTGAAGTTTTCTAGCAGATATAATATCGCGCTCTCTTTCATTTAAAGATTTAAGACCAATATCCAAAAGCTTTTTTCGGAAAGAATATTCATCACTTTGCATGATTTGAGTCTCTTGATTGTCCGTATTATCTGCAATTAGGTCAATTACTTCTGCGCCTTCTTCTCCATATGCATGATCGTTAAGAGATTCTTCCAAATGATCGAATCTATATGACATCTCATCTACATCTTCTTTTGAAACATCCAACTCTTTTGCTATTATTTCTGACTCGTTAAAAGGTATCTGACCAGAATTGGCTTGGTAAATTTTGCTTTTTATTTTTCTAAGGTTGAAAAATAGCTTTTTATGTAGAGCAGAGGTGCCTAACTTCACTATAGACCAAGATTTCAATACAAAGTCTTGAATCATAGCCTTGATCCACCACATTGCATAGGTTGAAAGCCTGTTGCCCATGGTTGGATTGAATTTTTTTACAGCGGTCATTAAACCAATATTGCCTTCTGAGATCAAGTCTATCACAGGAAGACCGTATCCTTTGAACTGCATAGCGATTTTAACCACAAGCCTTAGGTGCGATGTAACTAGTACATGCGCCGCATTTATATCTTCTTTCTCAAACCAAGCTTTTGAAAGTATCTCTTCCTCTTCTTTGGTGAGAACAGGAAACTTCTTAATTTCTTCAAGATAACGATACAGGCCTGCTTCGCTGCTTAATACTGGTAATAAATTAGTACTCATAAAACGCTCCCAATTTTTACACTTGATTATTAATCAAAATCACTACAAAGTGAATCATATGTATATATTATATCAATTTATTATATCGCTGTAAAGCGTAACAAGCTCAATTTGATGCGATATGTAATCGCAGATATCAATAATCAAGAGGATTAAAATGTCTATCAAGGCAATTGATGCGAAAACTTTAAAACAATGGATCGAAGCTAAAGAAGTTATTCTGGTTGATGTGCGGAATGAATCCGAGTATCAGGATAACCATATTAAAGGCTCTATAAATTTGCCATTAGATAAAGTTAACAGAGACTCTCTACCAAAGGTTGCAAAAGGCAAAAAGCTGGTCTTTCAATGTGAGCTTGGCGGTAGAAGCATGCAAGCATGTGAACAAGTTCAACAGTTTGGTGGTAAAAACACCATATATAATCTTACAGGTGGAATAACCGCTTGGAAGGAAGCTAAATTTTCAATAGAGGGTAATATGGCTACATCTAAAGCTAAAGTTAAGGCTAAAGCTGGTAAATCAACTCAAGCAGCTCCAAAAAAGGATGATTCTTCTTGTTCTACACAAGAGTGCTCGACATCTTCGGCATGTTGCATGTCATCAAATTTTCATGCATACACAGCTGGGTTAATCGCACTCTGCATTCTACTGGGTTATTACACAGAGCATGGATTCTTCTACTTAGTATCATTTCTATTAGCGTGCTGGCATGTTATCGTGTCTATGGGTAAATGTGTAGTTGTAAACTACATGAAGAAGAATTGTTGGAACAAAAAATAAGGCTGTGTTTAGCAGCTTTTGCTTAGGTGTGTAGGGAACTTGTCTTTACACCTATTGCAATTAATTATATCGAGGCTTTTTGTAAAAAATTCATTGATATTAATAGTGTAGTTACGATAGCGCTGTAGGATTTGTGTGTACTCGCCAAGCGGCACCAAGTGTGCCGCAAAATGATTCTATAGACATTGAACATACTGTAGCTACAGCACTATAAAATGCCCTCTATCTTCATCAAGAATTGAGGCGTCGTTTTGGGTGACGGAGCGCAAGC
This sequence comes from Candidatus Jidaibacter sp., assembly GCA_021299995.1. Classification (GTDB taxonomy): domain Bacteria; phylum Pseudomonadota; class Alphaproteobacteria; order Rickettsiales; family Midichloriaceae; genus JAJTIA01. The sequence continues at coordinate 3,000 of JAJTIA010000039.1, forward strand.
GTGTGCAGGCGCTGCACTGCTTTACGGCAATTTTATACGCTTTAGTATTCAAACTTTTTCCTAAAATTATGTGCTATTTGATAACGATTTAGCTATATACAAAACAAAAAAGAAACAGCGTCATTTTTGCACTTGAATTAACTATCTTCTTTAATCCTGCAAGCAGATGCGCTCTACCCATATCATAAAACATCTGATACCCAAGAAGTATACAGGTATTAGCAGCAATGTGCCATTATGTAGCAACCCCATAAGCAAGGTGAACCCCGATACGATAGAATAATAAAAAAAACCAAACAGACTCGAGGCTGTACCTACGGCATTTTTATAGTCCACCAACGCTAAAGCAAGTGCATTACTTGTTGCCATACATATACCAAAACTTCATCCCATTTGCGATAAAATTGTAGCTACGACCATAACCTCAGTAGAAAGGTTGATAATGCTGTGATTCATTAAGGCAATCACACTAAATGCCCCAGTGCACCAAACTATAATCAGTATCCCATATGACATAATTGCTTTTGACCTGAAAGATGAATGCAGTCTTTTAGAGAGAAATCCTCCACACATTGCGCTCGCAGCAATCAGAATAAAGCTGATGCCATACTCACTCGGGTAAAGCCCCAATCCATTGATCAAATAAAAAGAGCCTTCTGCAAAATAGCTGAATAAAATACCGTTGCATCCCCCAACTATCAACCCTAACCCAAGCACTTTTCTATCTGTGAACAACATTGCTGCTACATGAGATATGGAGATTTTTCTTCTTGCTGCATGAGGATGAGTTTCTGGCAATCTAAACGCAACAAAGATTACAAGACATGTTGAAAACAGGGTCAAAAACAAAAATATAATAGGCCATCCAAAATGTTGTGCGATTAGGGCTCCACACGTAGGGCCAAGCGCTGGAAATAAAGCTAGTGCAATTCCAATAGCAGAATAGACTTTGCTCAGTGCAGGTCCATGAAAGGCATCACGGCATATTGCTTGCCCAAGGACGCTTGCGATACTATCTCCAAATGCTTGTATGAACCTGCTTAATAGTAGATCTTCAATAGACTGTGAAAAATAGCATCCAATGCATCCTAATATAAAAATCATTAGCCCTGCGATTACACATGGTTTACGACCTACGCGATCAGAGAGTTTACCCCAAAAAAGTATTCCTATCGCAAATGCAACAAGGTAAATTGTGAGTGTATATTCAACCATGCTTGCAGATGCATGAAGAGCCCTTGAAATCTCTGGTAGTGAAGGAGTGTAAATGGTTTCAGAAAGTTGGGATAGCCCTACAATTAGAACAATCAGCCAGATTGCTGGCGATAAAGTATATGTCATAAAAACCTCGACATTTAAATTTTAAAAATTAAGCAATAAAAAGCCCAAACCAGTGCTGGTAATAGACCGCAATCCAATTAATTTTTAACTTTAAACGACGATGATGGCTTTCATCTTAACACCATATAATAATTAACTTTGAGAAGTGCATTGTAGAATATAATAACGTCGAGTCAAAAGAAATCTGAGCTTATTTATGGTCTGCAGCAAATTCCGACCAGGGCGTACCCGACTTCACACCCTCTTTAAGAGTCATAAAATTATAAAATTTCTCTAAAGTTGCGACTCTTTCTTTAGCTAATGGAGCTCTCCAATCTTCCCTACCATATCTTGTCACATCAAATAAATCAGAGCCACCCAACAAGTGCTGTCGCATCAGTATATCTTCAAATGCAACTTCAGGCGCATTTTCTAACATATCTGCCAATGCCATAAAAGTTGTGGTGCGGCCTTTACCTGCCGCGCAATGAATGTGTACCCACACCGTCTCTCCGATGGATTCGAACATATCTACAAAGCGCTCTATATCTGCATCTGAAGGTCTGCTATGATCTAACACATAGAAACGCTCATATACTATATCAACACCAGTATGACCGCCTATTTTACTGCATAGAGCATCCACTACTTCAGATTCTGATTTAATATCGTTTGTTTGAAATGAAATGTAATGATTTAAAGAGAACTTTTCCCCACTATCAATACGGTTAGAGTATCTAATATGTACCTGCTTATTAGACTTATCATTGATCAACTCATCTAACAATTTTCTTTCTCTTTCTAATATAGATTCTGGGTCAACTTTTGCATTTATTTCATTACGTGGCATATGAAACCTAAATGGCTTTCCTTCTATAAAACCATGACTCTCCTGCCTTAAATCTAACACAATCAATTTTTTTATCTTTGGATTATGCTTCACAACATCTAACATAACATTCTCCAGCTGTGGTACGCTAAATTGTGCACTACCCGATATATTTAATTTATCCAAGCCATAAAGATCTAGTGTTTTGTTTTTATATTTAGAATATTCAAAGCTCTCACCTAACATCCTATAAGAGCTTGGGAACTCCATATCTAGATGCTTCATTGGCCTGTCAAGAAGCTTAATTGGCTCATTGTACTCATCAGAAAAAACAGCAGCATGAGATAGTCCCGCAATACAAATAAGGCAAGCAGATACAAAAACTCTATATAATAGAAACATATAACAATCTTATTGATGGTTAACTAATATTCTTCGCATAATATACTATCTTTGTAAACAAAGTTTATCAATCTTAGTAGGTTTTATCCTACACAATATTTAGCAACAATGTATTTATCTAAAATCTCTTTGAATTCCGATGCAATATTATCACCCCTTAAAGTATGAGCTTTTTTGCCATCTATAAACACTGGTGCAACAGGTGATTCACCACTACCTGGCAAACTTATACCAATATTGGCATGCTTACTTTCACCTGGGCCATTTACAATACATCCCATCACTGCAATGCTCATGTTTTCAACACCTGGATACTTCTCTTTCCAAATAGGCATCTGTGTCCTTATATAGGATTGAATCTGATCTGCAAGCTCTCTAAAGAATGCAGATGTTGTGCGGCCACATCCTGGGCATGAAGAAACCAATGGCAGAAACGATCTTACACCAATAGTTTGCAAAATCTCTTGAGCCACAATTGCTTCTTTTTCGCGCGGCGCACCTGGCTCTGGTGTGAGCGAAACCCTAATTGTATCACCAATTCCCTCTTGCAGCAGCACCGACAATGCAGCAGTTGATGCAACTATGCCTTTACTTCCCATACCAGCTTCTGTTAAACCCAAATGTAGAGGGTAGTCGCATTTGCTAGCTAGATCACGATATACAGCGATCAAATCCCTTACGCGACTTACTTTGCACGATATACATATTCTATTTCTTGGTAAGCCATATTCCAGTGCTTTTTCAGCGCTTGTAAGAGCCGATATCACAAGCGCATCTCTCAATACAGAATCAGAATCTTTAGGAGACTCAAGTTCAGCATTTTCCTGCATCAACTTATCTGCAAGCTCTTGATCTAAACTACCCCAATTTACACCAATTCTCACTGGCTTGCTGTGCTCAATCGCTTTTTCTATAATCATCTTGAACTGTGGATCATGCTTATTTCCAAACCCTACATTCCCAGGATTAATACGATACTTATCTAAAGCTTTAGCACATTCTGGATAATTTGTAAGCAGAGTATGGCCGTTATAATGGAAGTCACCTATTATTGGCACATTTCCATACCCTTCTGCTTCTAGTATTTCTTTGATTTTAGGTACAGCGATAGCAGCTGCATCGTTATTTACAGTAATTCTTACCATCTCTGAACCAGCGCATACCATTTTGATGATTTGCTCAGCTGTTCCAACAGCATCGCCTGTATCTGTATCCGTCATAGACTGCACAACTATTGGGGAATCTCCACCAACATACAGATTGCCCACCTTCATCTTAAGCGATTTTCGACGCACTATAGGTAATAATTCTGTCATAAGTAGCCCTATCTATATTTATTGTTAGGTATTTTATCTGTAAATAAATATGAAGTCAAAATCAATTTGGCACGTAAATTGCATCTAACGTTCGCTAAACATATAATTTATCAGGTGAAATGGATAACTTTAACTACATCATGGGTATGCAACAGTTGAATGCTATGCGCAATGCAGAAGTAATAGCAAACAACGTTGCAAACGCCAATACTGGTGGGTTTAAGGCGGATAAGGTCAAGTTTTCCCACTACATGAAAGCCGACGTTTATGACAACACATCTTTTCCTAAGGCCGTCACAAGCATGTCTGACTTTTCTGAGGGGCCTATTAAAACAACTGGGAGAGCTTTGGATGTAGCAATTAGCGGCCCTGGGTTTTTTGTAATTCAAACACCACTAGGCTTGAGGTACACACGTTCTGGCAGCGATAGAATTTATGGTGAAGGCGCGCTAGTGAATTCTTCGAATTATAAAGTTTTATCCTTAGATGGCCAAGAAATAATATTTGAGCCAGACGACAAAGATCCAAAGATTGGGGATGATGGAGCAATAGGTGTAGGTAATGCCGAGCGCGGTGTAATAGGAATAGCCGAATTCGATAATCTGCAAATGTTGCGTAAAACTGGAAATACAATGTTTGCATCTGATGTCGCTCCACGCGCTGCAGAAACTTCAAGAGTGCTGCAGGGAGTGCTAGAAGAATCAAATGTCAACTCTGTTGAGCAGATCGCACGCCTTTCAGAGATTCAGCGCGAAGTGACACTAACAACAAATATGATAAACGAATCGTACTCGCTTCAACGCAATACATTCAGAACATACTCTAAGAATGGAGGATAATTAGATGATGAAATCTTTATATATCGGCGCAACAGGTATGGGCTCTCAACAGGTGAATGTTGATAATATAGCGAACAACCTTGCTAACGTTAATACAACTGGTTTTAAAAAAGGCGTAGTTAATTTTGAAGATTTGATATATCAGACTCTAAATACGCCTGGTGCAAACACCTCATCATCAACAACCATGCCCTCAAGTATGCAAATCGGTCTAGGCTCTAGAGTGGCATCTATTGTCAAATCGCAAGAGCAAGGGGCTCTCAACTCTACTCCAGGACTTGAACTTAATGTTGCGCTAGACGGCAAAGGATTTTTCCAAGTCACACTACCAAATGGAGATATTGCGTATACACGTGATGGAGCTTTGCAACTCAATAAAGATGGAGAAATCGTAAACAGCATGGGTTATATAGTCTCACCCGGCATCATTATACCAGATAATGCAACCGCTGTAACAATTACATCAGATGGAAAGGTTCAGGCGACAGTCAACTCTGTACTAGAACTTTTAGGGCAGTTTGAAATGGTGAGATTCATTAATCCATCTGGATTGCAAGCTTATGGATCTAACATGATGCTTGCAACAGATGCATCAGGTGATCCGATCACAGGCTTTGGTGGAGACGATGGTTTTGGTATGATTAAGCAATTTTTCTTAGAGAACTCTAATGTTAACTCTGTAAGTGAACTCACTGATTTAATAAAAGGTCAAAGAGCATTTGAATTTAACTCAAAAGTAGTGCAAGCTGCTGATCAAATGCTTAAAACCACAGTGGACACAAAAGCTTAGATGATAAAGAAGTTCGCATCGATTCTTATAATGCTCATGCCATTTGCAGTAAGCGCAGATGATACGTGGCGCTCTATATTAGAAGAAAAGATCGCAAAGGAGTGCAGCATGGAAAATGTGATGCTGATAATTCCTACTCAGTCTAGTGTGAATAATAATGCCGAATATGTGTCGCACTCATATGATCAAGACCCATCAAAAGTTGAGATAGTAGTAAAATATCCAACAGGACAAACAGAGAGCATTCATGCTAAATTCGTAGAAGCAATCGCAACACCTGTATTATTAGAACATATGAAAAAGGGTGATTCTCTTGATATGCAAAACGTCAAATTCATAAAATTCCCAAAACAACGAGATTCTGCGGTAATGATAAAAGATCTACATAATCTCGATGGCTTAGTAGCACGTAAAAATATCAACCCTAATAAGCCACTATTATCACACGACTTTGCTAAACCAGTAGCCATTATAAAAGGCAAAACAGTAAAAATGCTTTATATCAAAGATTCTCTCTCTATCGAAACAAATGGTACTGCTCTAGAATCAGGTAGCGTCGATGATTATATCAAGGTTCGAAACAATGATGGCAACAAAGTGATAAATGCAAAAGTAATAAATGAAGGGGCTGTGCTAGTAAACTAATGACACAATATATTAAAATCATCTGTGCAATTCTTTTGTTCCCAATGATTTCTGCATGCAATGTTGCTGACAGACTAGAAAGGGTGGGCAAAGCACCTGACTTTAAAGAAGTGAACACACGAGAAGAAGAGATATATGAAGATTATTATGCGAAAGGCTTAATAAGCCCGGCGGACGGATCGGAAAGTGATAGAAAAAAAACATCTAATTCACTATGGAAGCCTGGGTCCCGAACATTTTTCCGCGATCAAAGAGCGCGCTCTGTAGGTGATATATTAAAGGTTGTTGTCACAATACAAGATCAAGCAAAGCTAGACAACAAAACAGAAGCTAAGCGTAACGATAATGCAAACACTGGCGTTCCAAACCTATTTGGTCTTGAAGCAGAATATAATAAAATATTGCCTAATGCCGTCAATCCTGCAAAACTTATCGGCATCACTACGGCTGATGGTAACAAAGGTGAAGGCAAAATCGATAGAAAAGAGACTATAAACACTACAGTTGCAGCGACAGTCATAGAAATTTTACCTAACAATAACCTTGTGATAAAAGGCTCACAAGAAATTCGTGTAAACTATGAAGTGCGTGAAGTCGGAATAGAAGGCATTGTAAGACCAGAAGATATCAGCGCACAAAACTCTGTCACACTGGATCAGATTGCTGAGGCACGTGTTTCATATGGCGGTAGAGGCAATATCTCCGACTATCAACAGCCTAGATATGGGAAGCAAGTACTCGATATAATATCCCCATTTTAGCAAGAGTTCTATAGCAACATCCCTATTCCAATGAATCGAAGCACTTATAGATTGAATCAATTTTAAACAAAATTTGCTTACACATTTCTTTAAAAAAGTCTTCATTATTTATCTCGGGCTTAGATTGAAGAGACATATTGTAAATTTTAGAATCCTTAGAGATGTTTTGTATTTTTATGTTGTACTGACCCTTAGTTAATTCCACTATCACTAAATAAGCTTCTGCTGCATTATATCTGCTTAATATTTTGCCGAGATTTTTATAGTCTTTTTTAGTGTATGAGGCTGTGTCAATCATGTGTTCATCAATTAGATCACCTGATAGATAGCTAAACTTGGTTAGCCCCAATTTCTCTGGCATCGACTCCCATGCTGAAAACCATTCATCATTTTGCCAAATCGATATAGATTTTCCATCAATTAATATAGGTATGATCAAGTATCTTGGAGAATAAGATTCTGTGTAATATATACCCATTCGGTTTAGAATAGTCTTAATTTTTTCATGATTAAAACAAAAATCTATCTTCGCCATATAAGAGCTAGAAGTCATACGTTCGAACGTTGCGTTCATCTCAGAAAATGAATCATACGCATTATTCTTGTTCAAAGTCCCTACTTTCCATAACGTTTCTTGAGGCAGCAATCTTGCTAGCAACAATTCAAAAGAAGCTTCTATACCCTTATTGACAGCTTCTCTTTTTGCATTATCCAAAGTATCGGATTCAGCATACACATCTACTTCTTGAACGCAGAAAATGTCCTCAGCTGCAATTGTAGAATTGATAAAAACGATTAGAGCAATTATAATCAATAATGTGGAGCGGCATATATTCATTTTTACGCTCTTATAAACTTCTTAATTCTTATATGAGATCTTATTAAAAATGCATAACATAATAAAAGCAATCTCTGAATTTGCACCGATCGCAATTTTTTTCATCACATATAAACTTTCGTCTCTAGAGAATGCTATCTTTGGAATTATTATATGCTCTATGATATCATTGCTCGTGTATAAATTTTACCTTAAAATTATCCCTAAGATGTTTGTACTCACAAACAGTATAATCATAGGATTTGGGGCTGCTTCGATATATTTCCATGACCCTATGTTTTTTAAGATGAAGCCCACAGTTTGCTATTTTATATTAGGATGCCTGCTTGCTTACGATAGAACGCGGCGCCATAAACATGCGATTAAACTTTTGCCTTTTTTAGCAGATATAGAATTAAAGCATCTCAAAATACTCAGCTTATTTTGGATCATATATTCATTTGGATGCGCATCGATAAACGAGCTTGTATGGAGAAATTTTGCCGACGACACTTGGGTTAATTTCAAGGTTTTTGGTCTGTTGAGCATGAATATGGTTTTTATGTTATGTAACATTTTATTTATTAATAAGGTAAGGAAGCAAGAAAGTGAGTAATAATTTTTTCTGTTTGGATAATAGATCTGTCATAAAGATTTCAGGTGGTGATGCAAAAAAATTTTTACAGGGATTGACAACAAACGATACTAATCAAATCTCATCTGAAAATTGGCTTTACAGTTATATGCTGTCTCCACAAGGTAGGATTTTATTCGACTTCTTTATGATAGAAGACAGAGATAGTGTATTGCTTGATTGCCCAAGATCACATGTTGTAGAGATAATGAAAAAATTAGTGATGTATAAGCTAAAATCAGATATTAAAATTGAAGACTTATCATCAAAGTTATTTGTCTATATATCACTCGAGCCAATATCGCAAAAGTCATTCCAAGATCCGAGAGATAAGAATCTACCGTTGCGTACAATCTCACCAGCAATTGATTGTGGTGATACGAGCATGCTCAGTACCTATCACAATATTCGAATCACGCACAAAGTGCCAGATTATGATCTAGACATGGTATACAACCGCTCATTACCAGAAGAGATAGGCGCCGAAAGAATTAATGCTGTCAGCTTTACTAAGGGCTGCTATGTTGGACAAGAAGTGACTGCTAGGTTGCATCATAGAGGCAAGCTCAGAAAATTCATCTATGTTGTGGAATCCGTATCTGGCGATATACCTGCAAAAGAATCTGAATTTTTGGTTGATGGGAAGAAAATAGGTGTAATGCTGGGCGCATATCAGTCCAAAGGGCTTGCATTAATAAATATAGATGCGATTGACTCAGACTCACCAATAGGAATAGAAATGGATTGCAATAACTCACGAATCAAAGTAATAGCATGACAGTTTTAAATAAAGAATATAAATCACAATACTCTATAGAGCAGCTATACAACATGGTAGTTGATATAGAGCGGTATCCAGAATTTATACCATGGTGCTCTTCCGCAAAAATTATAGATGAAGCAGAAACTATTATAATTGCCGATTTGTTCATCACATTTAAATCTTTCACAGAAAGCTATAGGTCACAAGTCACCTTATCTCCACCTCAAGACGGGCTTGCAAAAATCGATGTAAAGATGATATCTGGTCCGTTCAAGCACATGGATAATGCTTGGACATTTGAAAGCACGGAGTCTGGTACAGTAGTGAAATTTTATATTGATTTTAAATTCAAATCCTTTTTACTTGAAAAGCTAATCGGTGTATTTTTTACATCAGCTTGTGAAAAAATGATAGATGCGTTTGAGGCCAGAGCCAAGCATTTATATGAATAAAACAATGTTTTATGAACAAAGAGATATTATTGTCGGTAGGGTCACATCTCAAAGAACGCAGGAAAGAAAAAGGCCTGAGTATTGATAGCATTTCCACAGCTCTAAAAATTCGAAAATCTTATATTGCTGCAATCGAATCTGGCAATACAAAAATCTTGAAGTTTGATGCCTATACAATAGGCTATATTAAGCATTATTGCATATTGATGGGTCTAGATCCGTCTGGATACATAGAAGCTATAAAAGATTCAAACTCACCTAAAATATGCAAACTAGGTAGCGACAATTTAATCACTGGGAAAGAATTTCTGCCATCTCCATTTATTCTTTATTCATCAGCTATCGTTCTTGTAGCACTTTATATAATCATTGAATTTGCTGCATAATTTTATAGTATGCATGTTATATATATTCCTCTTCAGGTGCAAAAATATGACTGTAAACATTGCAATAAATGGCTTTGGTCGAATTGGTAGAGCCGTTTTACGAGCTATATTTGAAGGAAAGTATGATATCAATTGTGTTGCAATAAACACTGGAGCCAAATCTCCAGCACTTAATGCACACTTGTTTAAATACGATTCCACGCATGGAAGATTTAAAAACGCATCTCTCATTGACGATGAAACTCTTGAAGTAGCGGGCAAAAAGATAAAGATAATAAGTGAAATCGACCCAGAAAAAATCAACTGGTCAGATTTAGGTGTGGATATTGTGCTCGAATGCACAGGCAAATTCACTAAGAAAGATCTCGCGATGAAACACATTAAGTCTGGTGCAAAAAAGGTTTTAGTATCTGCCCCATGTGATGATGCTGATGCTGTAATAGTATATGGCGTAAATCACATAGTTTTAAAAGGCGATGAACAAGTAATCTCTGTTGGTTCGTGCACAACAAATTGCTTAGCACCTATGGCTAAGATCTTAAACGATAATTTTAGCATTCTCTCTGGCTCTATGACTACGGTGCATGCATATACAAGCGATCAGATGCTATTAGATGGCTTGCATAACGACTTTAGGCGAGCAAGAAGTGCTGCTCTTTCTATGGTCCCAGCATCCACTGGTGCCGCAAAAGCAATAGGCCTTGTCATACCAGAGCTTGCTGGCAAATTAGATGGTAGCGCAATCCGTGTACCTGTACAAAATGTTTCTATAGTAGAGCTAGTATGCACTTTAGCGAAAAGCGCATCAAAAGATGAGATAAACGCATTATTTAAAGACGCCGCAGCTGGGAGTTACAAAGGAGTTCTCAACTACAACGAAGAACCTCTTGTTTCGATAGACTTCAATCACTCTACATTCAGCACAGAATTTGACGCAACTCAAACCAAAGTTATTAATCAAACACTATATAAAGTAAGCGGCTGGTATGATAACGAATGGGGTTTTTCTAACAGAATGCTAGATGTAGCCTCTGTAGTTTGAGATACAGCTCAGCTTGTATAATATAGCTGGGTAAGTATAAAATAGCACATTATTGTCATTCCCACCAACATTATTGTCATTCCCACGTAGGCGGGAATCTAGAAAAAGCTATCAAAGCTGGATCCGCGTCTACAGGGGGATGACAAATATGCAATGTACACTCCACCTACCATCTCCTAAATAAATGATAAGATAGCCTCTTTTTGCTCTGCATGGCCTATACTTAAGAGCAAAGCAACGGTTGCAAACTATTATCTTTATGCGGCCATAGCAACAGCAGAGCTACCAGATTGCAAATTAACACAAATGCCTTCTAGCAATTCCCCAATCGAGATATCACTTCTATAGATGCGATAACCAAAATACGCAACACCTGCAACACATACCGCTCCTGCCAACAACTCAAGCTTGTGATCTGCCGCATAAGACATTACAGCTTGAAATCTAGTTTTCTCATCCGCCTGTGGTGGGGTGACAGTTGTTGGCGTGGTTGTAGCAGAAGTCGAGGTTGTACTCACAACTGGTGGCTTAATATCCTCTTCCTCAACAACCTCTTCTACTTGTGCGGCAGAAGGTTCTGAAACATATACATAACTCTCAACCAAAAGGAGCTTTATCGGCATATGCAGATAACTTACGATCTCCCCTGGTAATACACTGCACAACCAATATTTGTACATTATTTCGTTCTTTAAATCGAGATATAGTGTATGAATACGTGAGTCTCCCATGTCAAGTACACGCCTAAAGCTAGAGTCATCATCTAAATTTTCATATACCAATGGTATACAGCAATACACCAAACCAAAATTATATATTATATATTGCTTTAACGATTGCTTTAACATCGCTAGAGTTTTAGAGTCAGTAGCAGAATAATCATCACAATAAAGATATTGTTGTAATGCTTTCTCTATCTCTTTAACAACTTGTAGATCAATTTGCTTTTTTTTGCTTTCCCATTCGCAAGTATTATAAAGTCCACATACATTTGGGTTCGCTTGGATTGCCAAATCCAAAAAATCTGGTAGTAACTGATCAGGAGAATATATGCACAAATAAGATTTTGTATTTTGCACTTTTTCTTTGATTAAGTGAAACAAGGAGGGTTCAAACTGATGATAACAATTAAGTTGTATAATTTTTACAGATGCCAATTGATTAAATAGATAACGCATAACATATGCTTCCTTGGGCGAAGCAACTATTTTATCATTATTCTTTGTATATTGCCCTATACTTATTAGATATGGCCTTACAGACTTAATCACTTCTTCTAAAAGCTTTATCTTATCTTCCTTAAAGTCAGTTTTGTCACCTAAAATAAAGTCACACTGTATATATCTGATTTCTTTAGTATCGTTGATATTATCAACACTGGTGATTTGTATACAGTGACTTTTACTTAAGGGATTCTCAGTAATTCGGATGCTATCTTGAGCCGTTACATGATATATATACAACTCTTTCACTGCGCTACATCTTTTATATTACTTTGTCATTATTATACCGTTTTTTTATCAAAACACAAGCCTTGTTGCACAAAACTCTTGAATAACAAGGATTTATGCGATGCTAAGTGCATTGCCAGATTGCAAATTAACACAAATGCCTTCTAGCAATTCCCCAATCGAGATATCACTTCTATAAATGCGATAACCCAAATACGCAATCCCTGCAACACATACCGCTCCTGCCAACAACTCAAGCTTGTGATCTACCGCATAAGACATTGCAGCTTGAAATCTAGTTTTCTCATCCGCCTGTGGTGGGGTGGCAGTTAGGGGAGGTAGAATAGCTGGTGGTGGTAGAATAGCTGGTGGTGGTATAATAGGTAGCAGCGGTAGAACAGCAGCTGGCGCTGTAATCACATCCTCTTCTTCAACTACCTCTTCTACTCTCTCTTCATATTTTGAAAAATGCAGTGCAAAATATTTTTCACATATCAATAAATTCAGCTCCTTAGGCAAAATCGATAAACTTTGATCTATCACAACCCAAATCAGTTTATAAATATCCCAAGTTTTATTTAGACAAAAATTATACCGCCTATGCAAGGTTACTAAAGAATTCAAAGAAGTTATTGAATGAGCATTCCATTTAACAATTATATCAAACTCTTTAACCACTCCTAAATCATCTGAGCTTAACACAATGCTTTGTGGAGTAGGGTTATTTACACCATGCCACCACCTATTTATTTCTAACTTGCAAGTTACTCTAGCACTTACTTCAGAAAGCGGCATATTACTTCCATTTTGATCAAGCACTACAATATCTTTTTTGTCTTCTGATAGCTTATCTTTTAAGCCTTGAAGGTCAGCTTGATTCTTACTCTTGATAACAGCTTTAAGCTCAGGCAGATTTTCACATAAATGGCGTAGTATACTAATGTTACTAATATCACCTTTACACTCTATAGCCACAACACTATCTTTACGTGCAACAGCATCAAGAATCTTTTTATCAGCTTGTTGCACCGCTAAAATACCACAATCAAGATCTATAATCTCTATCTTGATAAAGTCTATGTTTTTCAATTTTTCAGAATCTTTGACATATACCGCTCCAATAAAGTGATCAGAGTATGAGTTACTTATCATCAAGGTTTTTGTCGCTCTATTATAAGCAAAATACAACTCTCTCAATGTGACACATCTTTTATATTACTTTGCCATTATTATATCGTTTTTTTTATCAAAACACAAGCCTTGTTGCACAAAACTCTTAAATAACAACGATTTATGAGATATCAGCTCTTTCTGCTTGGATGGTGCATCATATATGAGTCTATAAGGTGCGATGTATCAACCTTTGTGTAGCGCTGTGTTGTGGTGATAGACTCGTGCCGCAACAGCTCTTGTATCACCCTTATATCACCACCTTTTGCAAGTAGATGCGTTGCGAAACTATGGCGGAATGCGTGCGGCGATGTATAGTCAGGCAAATTGAGCATAATACGTAGGTTTTGAAGCTCCTTACGTAATACACGTGATTGAAGTGGCTTACCAGACTTACCTAAAAAAATCGCGCCATGGTCTGTGCTATGTGGGCACATATTGATGTATCGCTCAATTGCATCATGCACTTCATCCAGCATGTAGACCTGCTTCTCCTTACCACCTTTACCAAGCACATTGAGGATCTTCTTTTCACCATTTTGTATATCAGAAAGCTTGATAGCCAGGGCCTCAGAAGCCCTTAAACCAGCTCCGTATAAAAGCATCAATATTGCCTTATTGCGTGCATCAATCCAGTTGCCACCACGCATGTTTGCTATGCTATTTATAGCCAAAAGTGCCGATGACTCGTTTAGCGCTTTAGGCAAGGGCTTTTCCACCTTCTTTATTTTAATTAAAGATAGTTCTTGATTTTTGATCTCGTAGTTTTTCTCCAAGAATTTATAAAACCCACGTACCACAGAAAGTGCACGAGCATTAGAGCTATTTTTATGATCCTCCAACTTTCTATTTGCAAGCCATGCTCTAAAGTCCTGCATAGACAAACCAGCAAGAGTAGCAAGCGACACCGTATGCCCACGATATTGATTAAAAAACGCTAGAAAGTAGTAGAGATCGGTAATGTAGCTCTTAAGTGTGTTAGCAGAATATCGCTTGATATTTTTAAGATATTGAGCCCAATTGTTTATAGTAAAACTCAATTCCTGATCGATCGCGATGTCCGACATACTTTACCTAAGCTCTGCGTTATACTCTTTTTTTACAAAAGAAACGACTTTTTGGCAAACTTCTTCTATCTGAGCATCTGTCATAGTTTCGTCAAGAGGCCTCATCATCAAATTAATAGCGATAGATTTTTTGCCATTTTTCACTTTATCACCTTCGTAAATATCGAATACCGAAACAGATTCAAGTTGTGGCACACATGATTTTACCGACTTTATCAGTTGACCCACATGCAAATCTGCATCCACCAAAAATGCAAAATCACGCGATACAGGCTGCAAATAAGATATCGATAGCTTTTGTTTCGCTGTTTTTGCACGCACTTGTGGCATTGCAGAAATATCAAGTTCAAATGCTATCACAACATCATCAACACCTAAATCTTTCAAGATTTTTGGATGAATCTCGCCACAGTAACCAACAACATTTTTTCCTAAAGAAACCTGTGCAGCTCTACCAGGATGATAATAAATCTTCTGCGTTTTACTAAACGTAAAGCTTGCAGGATCGAGTCCATAAGCAATAATCAACTGCTCTATTCCCTGCTTTGCGTCAAAGTAATCAACGTCTCGCTCTTTGGCATGGAAAGTTTTACGATTCACAAGCCCAGATTGCAAGCCAGCAACATGCAGCTTTTCTATCTTGTCTTCATTGAAATAAGCGCTACCAACTTCGAAAATCGACACATCTTTAATAGACTGCGCACCATTTTGCATAGCGTTTGCAAGCAACATAGGGACAATTGTTTGCCTCATTACAGACATATCTGAACTAATTGGATTTGCGACCCTGATAGGATTATTAAAGCCAAATATTTTTGCTTGCTCTTCGGATACAAATGTCCATGTAATCACTTCATCAAACCCGAGCGATGTCATACCCGCACGCAGCTTGTCGCCAACAGTTGGCTGCTTGAACAGCACAGACTCTGGCGAAAGATCAAATGGCTGTTTTGCGATATTATTGAGGCCATGTATTCTTATCACCTCTTCTGCTATATCAACAGGCCCAGTTATATCACCAAATTTAAAGCTAGGCACAACAAGTTTATCTGCATGTCTAGTAAATCCAAGAGCTTCCAATATTCTAATGACTCTAGATTCTTCTAATTCTTGCCCACACATTTTGTTGATAGCATCCAACTTGAGATCAACCTCTTTAACAAAGTCCGGCATAATTCCAATAGCTCCTGCCCTACCTAAGACATTACCACCGCAATATTTCACAACCTGATCTGCAATATAATTCGCAAACCACATAGTATTTGCAGCATCAACCCTACGCTCAAACCTGAAGCGAGAGTCTGTATGTATATTAAGCAGCCTACCCGATTTCGCAACCTCTACTGGACAAAAATTCGCAACTTCTATGGCAATACTCTTTGTATTTTCATCAACTTTAGAAAGCTCTCCACCTATTACACCTGCAACTGCTAACACCTTTTCATCGTCCGCTACAACCAACACTCCAACAGGTAGTATTATCTCATCCATACCAATTGGTATAAATTTTTCACCTTCTTGCGATTTTCTTACAATGAACCCACCTTTAATTTTATTGAGATCATACATGTGGTTAGGTCTACCATATGCAAACATCGTAAAGTTCGAGATGCTTACCAGAGGAGATTTGATATTATGCCCAACCAATTTCAAAAACGCTTCGATATCTAAAGATTTCGTAGCATTGCTTACATTTTCAACAGTAGTTATTGTGAATTCGTAGCACTCTTCTTTCGCATCAATGCCAACAGCTATGCTTGGCTTTGCATCAATACTTTTTACACTTGGCAATGCCTTTAGCTCCCCCAAACCAAGCGCATATAAATCACGAGCAACACCGTATACGCTAGCTGCATCACCTCTGTTGGGTGTAAGCGCAATCTCTATAACAACATCATTAAGACCAGCGTGTTCGGAAAACTTTTGTCCAACAACTGCATTGCTTTCTAGCTCGATAATGCCGTGAGACTCATCTGCCAGCCCTAGTTCTTCTGCTGAGCAGAGCATTCCATTACTATCAACTCCACGTATTTTAGATGCCTTGATTTGCAACTGATTCGCAGGGATAATAGAACCAACTGGAGCGAGCACAACCTTGATACCAGCTCTTGCATTAGCTGCACCACACACCACTTGTATCACTTTGCTACCGTCATTCACCTCACAAACTTGAAGACGCTCTGCATCCGGATGCCTTGCTGCGTTCAATATTTCTGCAACTATAAATGGCTCAAACAAAGCTCCATTATCCTGCACAGATTCAACTTCTAAGCCTGAGTTTGTGAGCGCTTCACATATCTGCCCAACGGTTGCATTCGTATTTAGATATTCCTTTAACCACGAATAAGTAAACTTCATTTCGATATCCTTTTAATTTGATTTTCGCGCTATCCAACCGCCGCCTAGTACACGATCATTATCATACATAACACATGCCTGTCCAGGTGTAATACCTTTATATGGAATAGCAAGCTTAACGATAGCCTTATCGCCGTTAGGCTTGATGGTTGCTTTGATAGGCGTGTGCACAGATCGCAATTTGACCTCGCATTCTATCGTTTCAGACTGCTCATAATCGCTTAATAGCCAGTTTACATCCACTATCTCAAGCTCTGAGTCAAAAAGCATCTCTTCTGGCCCTACTACTACTTCGTTCAAATCTGGATTAATTTTAACAACATATAAAGGATCAGCAGAAGATATGCCTATACCCCTTCTCTGCCCAATTGTGAAGTTGATAATACCATTATGCCTACCAAGTACTTTACCATTCACGTCCACAATATTGCCAGAATCTAGGGCACCTGGCCTGTATTTTTCAATCACTGCGCTATAAGAACCATTTGGAACGAAACAGATATCCTGGCTATCTGGCTTATCAGCCGTCTTTAGAGCAAAGTAGTTTGCAAGCTCTCGTGTCTGTGGCTTGGTTAAGCCACCAATAGGGAAACGTAGGTAATCTAGCTGCTCTTGAGTGGTCGCAAACAAGAAATAACTCTGATCCTTCGTGCGCTCGAACCCGGCAAGCAACTTAGATTTGCCAGACTCATCTTCTATTCTACGCACATAGTGACCAGTTGCTAAGCAGTCTGCACCCAGGTCTTTTGCAACCTTAAACAGATCTTTAAATTTCACACGCTGATTGCATCTAACACATGGAATTGGAGTTTCACCACGCAAATAACTGTCGGCAAAATCGTCTATCACTGCTTCTTTAAAGATGCTCTCATAATCCAATACATAATGTGGAATATCCAACTTTTTTGCAACTTCCGACGCATCGTATATATCTTGCCCAGCACAGCATGCACCTTTTTTGCCCGCTGCAAGGCCATAATCATAGAGTTGGAGTGTGACACCTATAACGTCGTGCCCAAAGTGCTTTAAAACCGCAGCAACAGTAGAACTATCAACGCCTCCAGACATTGCGACGACTATGCGTTTTTTGGATTCTGATACAGAGTCCACCATATCAAGCAACGGGTGTGACATATGAAAAAATCTAGATAAATAATATATTGATGGGATTATAATAAATATAGCCCTTTCATTCAACTATATTTCACGCAAACACCGTATATAAGATTGTGAGATTTACTCTTTTGTAATCATAGGAACTATTATATTCACTAATTTAGCTAAACTATCCCAACGTTTTTTAGATGCCTCTTGAGTGCATTCCTCAGGCGAAATCCATTTATTTGATAGACAGTAGCCGACTTTTTTCACTTTTACCACCAAGTTGTGAACACCAAAAGACTTAAGCTCCCTCTTCAAATTTGAGATTTCTTTATCAAGCATTTTGCGACTTTCAAAGTGTACCCCTATCATGTCAAAAATCTCTTTAAGCTGCTTGTAATGCACTGCATGTGGCCTTGATTCCGCCAAAAAATACAAAAATGCAAACCTCTCTTTTGATAGATAGTGGGTGTGAGAAAAAGACTTCCTAACCTCTAGTATCATGCCTTTAGGATCAAGCGAGATAAGTGTTTCATCTTCTATGTTCACAAGGAATATAGTTTTCATTTTATCCAACGAGCTTTGATATTATTATAAAGGAATGGTACTAAAAAAAACACATTAAATGCAATACAAAATCCTTTCATAAAGATCAAAATTGGATCCACAACATAGTAAAGGTTAATCATAAACACAGCAATGCTAGATATTATAAAAAGCCCAAATCTTTCTAATTTACAGTACATAAAGTCAATATCCAATTGCCTAACCCAGATTACCAAAAGAATAGGAGTTAAACACCCTAAATAAAACCATAACCAAAAAAATTTATGAGGCATTTCTGGTAATAATAAAAATATTAGAGCGCACAATATTAATACAAAAGCACTGATGCTCTTCCGGTAATCTCGAAAATATCTATGCCACACCACGAACAAAAGCAGGACACATACCCCAGCTATTATTCCACCCCATATATCATACCAAGTATGGTACTTAGCATCCACCATTGCAAAATATGAGCTAGGCAATAGCAAAATAACCCATGCCACCAACAACTTACTTCTAATTTGCCATAATAAGCTGCCCCAAAATACAATGTTAAGCTGAGTATGACCACTTGGAAACGCCCATCCTATTTTGTGCAAAGATGGATCCATAGGCACTTGCCAAATAGACTTGAGGTATTGATTTATAAAAATCGAAAGCATTGAAGAAATCAATGTATTGACCACCACATTTTTATCTACACAAAACAAAATGTATATAGAGATCAGGATAATAAATGGCGTATTAGTAGCAACCAAAGCGAGTTGATAATAAAGCTCAATGATATTCATCTTTCTTATAACTAAATATTTTTGATAAAATTTGCGCAATCAGAAAATATGCTTCAACTGGTATAAAACTATCAATTTCGCAACGCTTTAATATTTGGGCCACTTCTTCATTCTGCACAATTGGAATATTATGATCTTTCGCAATATTCAAAATCTCTTGCGCAACTAATCCCTGGCCTTTCTCTATGATTTTAGGAGCAACATCAACATCACGATTATACTTCACCGCAATCGCAGTTAATTTATCTACTACATATGAAGAACTATTTTTGCTCATCTCTCATCAATCCAAGCCTGTTGAATTGCTTCTAAAACACGCTCGTTACAGTTTTTAATATCATCATTAAAACCCTCCAATGACAAGACAAGTTTTTGCAGATCCGTAAAACGGATATTTAAAACATCCTCATCTGGAAAAGATTCTTCTAATGCGATTGCGATATCGTAAATATCGAGCCATTTCATTTCGCGTGAACTAAATTCTTTACTCATAGGCCATCAGTTAATATATTAGGACAAAAATATCCTAAGGGTTCTACATGCAACTAACTAATACAGTACAAAAAATATTAAGCAACTATTCTGATAATGCAGGTGTCAAAACCAACATTGCACGCATTTTAATGCATGGAGCACTTGGTGGAACTGGCAAAGTTGTAATACTACCTGTAGATCAAGGATTCGAACACGGACCAGATAGAAGTTTTGCTCCAAACCCACCAGCATATGACCCTCTATATCACTTTCAAATTGCTGTAGATGCTGGGCTCAACGCATACGCTGCACCGCTTGGAATGCTGGAAATGGGAGCAGATAAATTTGCAGGCGCAATACCTACAATACTAAAGCTTAATAGCGCCAACTCTTTAAACCCATCTGCAGCACCGGGTGATCAAGCAATCACTGGATCTATAGCTGAAGCTTTACGACTGGGATGCAGCGCTGTTGGATTCACAATATATCCTGGCTCTCAAAAAGCGTATGAAATGATGGAAGAAATAGCAGAATTGAGTCGTGAAGCAAAGTCCAAAGGCCTTGCAGTTGTTGTTTGGTCTTATCCTCGCGGACCTGAGATCTCAAAAGTAGCAGAAACATCTGTAGATGTGATAGCATATGCAGCCCATATGGCTGCGCTTCTTGGTGCTAGCATCATCAAAGTAAAACCACCAACAGCAGCTATCTTCCAACCAGAAGCCAAGGAAGCATTTGATCAAAACAATATACAACTATCCACTCTTTCGGATCGAATAGCACATGTGATTCGCGCATCATTTGATGGACAACGTATAGTAGTGTTCTCTGGCGGCGCTGGAAAATCTGAAGCAGATATATTAAATGAAGTACGTGGTATTAGAGATGGTGGGGGCAATGGATCGATTATAGGTAGAAACACATTCCAAAGACCAAGAGATGAGGCATTATCACTGCTTGGTAAAATTATATCTACCTATAAGCAGAATTAACGCCCCACCCTCTACCCCTAATATCCATTATTGAGAGTATGCTTCAAATGTTAAGAAATGATTAATGGACATGATAAAAGATAACATATTGTTAAAATTGATTAAAGTTGCCAATCGAAACTTCAATGAAAAACAAAAGGAGAAGGCGATTGTAGAGCAAGAGATTGAAAATGCCAAAAAATTAATCACAGCTATCCATGCGCATCTAGATAACGAAGCTAAGATATTAGATCAAAACCCTCAAGCGCGCTTTACTTGGGAGAACTTTCTGCATTTTAGCTTGGACAGGATCAATATTCTTGAGATTCATATAAAACAGCAATCAGAAAAGTTAAAGATTTTGGAGGAGGAAATATTAGAATTATACAAGGAAGAGAAAAAATTTAAAAAACTTAAGGAAAATCAGGATATTGCTCTTTTCAAAAAGCAAGAATCTGATGAGCAAAAAGTGATAGATGAAGTAAACATCAGGGCAAAAAATATGGTAAGCAAATGAAGACATATAAAGCAGTTGATAACAGATTGTCTCTGGAAACCTGCAACATCCCTGAACCAACCGATGACGAATACCTTATCAAAGTCAAAGCTATTGGTTTAAATAGAGCGGACCTTTTGCAATTAAAAGGGCTATACAATGCACCAGATGGCTCTAACTCTCTAGGGCTTGAGGTATCTGGAGTGGTTGTTGGTGAAGGCAAACAAGTTGCAGCACTTCTTCCATCTGGCGGGTTTTCAGAGTATGTATGCGTAAAAAAAGCTTTAACTCTAGATATAGAAAACTATGATCTTATAGAAGCTGCTTCAATACCAGAAGCCTTTACCACATGTTACTTGAATTTGGTAAAATTAGGTGATTTGCAGAATGCGAGAACTGTATTAATCCATGGAGGCTCAAGCGGGATAGGCACCTTTGCTATACAGATAGCCAAGCACTATGGTGCAGATGTTGTAACATCATCTAGCAAACCTATGAATATAATCAGATGTAAAGATCTAGGCGCCTCAGATGTTATAAATTATAAGAATTCTTTTCCCGAGCACTATAAAAATCATTTCGACTTAATAATGGATATCTTAGGCGCATCACACTTGAAGCAGAATATGTCAGCACTCAAAAAATATGGTAGCATGGTAACGATCGCCGTCATGAATGGTGCTGTTGGTGAAATTAATATGGCTCAGTTACTGATGAAGAATCTCAAACTCATAGGCTCTACATTGCGCTCACAACCAGATGAAAAGAAATACAGTTTAATACGTTCAGTACAAAAAGATCTGATTCCACTGCTTCACAACGGTGCTGTTAAGCCAGTTATAGATTCAGTTTATACATTTGATAAAATGGATGAGGCTTTAGAAAAGATGGAATCTGGCACTCATTTTGGAAAAATTATAGTGACTGTTTGAGTGTTACACAGCGAATCCACATATACCCCATGTCTCCCTAGAATACGTGCAAGCAAAGTGAGGTCTCGCAATAGCTTAACCCAGTGATGCAGTAACAGTGTTGCTTTCCAACATAGTGTATGCAAAATAAGTAATTGCAACACCTGCTATAATTGATACGCCCATTGCACTAGTTTCGCTAATGTATGCCTCACAGAAAGTGGTTGCAAGTTTATATGTTGCATAAGATGCGATTGCACC
>JAJTIA010000076.1 GCA_021299995.1 Candidatus Jidaibacter sp.
CGGGACCTTGGCAAGTGAGTGCTTGCGAATCTTATTGTTAATTTTTTCACTCTCAAGGTCAAGAACAGAACGAACTCCACTACTTAACAATAGTTCATGAACTTCTTTTGCGTAATCATCCACATCATTTGTTATATTTGTAACTACAACCTGTACAGGTGAAAGCCACAATGGCAAACGCCCAGCATAATGCTCAAGCGCAATACCTACAAATCGCTCTAAGGAGCCGAACGTAGCCTGATGCAACATCACCGCCTGGTGCTTTCCACCATCTTCACCAATATAGGTAGCACCCAATCTTAGCGGCAGGTTTAAGTCTACCTGCAACGTGCCAACCTGCCAATCTCTGCCTATAGCATCACGCAGAACAAATTCAAGCTTAGGCCCATAAAACGCACCTTCGCCTGGGTTTAATGTCCATTCAAGCCCTGCAAGGTTTACAGCATTTTGCAAAGCTTCCTCTGCCTTATCCCAAACCTCATCAGAACCAATGCGCATCTCTGGCCTATCAGAGAATTTGATTCGCACATCTGAAAAACCAAAGTCATCGTATACACTCAAGATCATATCACATATTCTTTTACACTCCGATATCAGCTGGTCTGGTGTACAGAAAATATGGGCATCATCTTGTGTAAACGCTCTTACCCTCATCAATCCATGAAGTGCTCCAGATGCTTCAAAACGATGTACTTTGCCAAATTCAGCCATACGCAATGGCAGCTCGCGATAGCTACGAAGACCTTGCTTGAACACCTGCACGCCACCTGGACAACTCATTGGCTTGATTGCATATTCGCGCTCTTCATCTCCAGCCGTAGCTGTAAACATGTTAGCACCGTACTTTTCCCAGTGCCCAGACTGTTCCCATAAGCATTTATCTAGGACTTCCGGAGTATTTATCTCTTGATATCCTGATGCACGCTGCTTTCTACGCATGTATCCTATCAACTCTTGAAACATTAACCAACCGTTGTGATGCCAAAACACCCCACCTGGAGCGTAGTCTTGAAAGTGGAATAAATCCATCTCCTTACCTATTTTTCTATGGTCGCGCTTTTCGGCCTCTTCAATCATATGCAAATAGCTTTCTAAACCCTCTTTTGATGCCCACGCCGTACCGTATATACGCTGCAACATCTCATTTTTGCTATCACCACGCCAGTAAGCACCAGCTACTTTCATTAACTTAAGCGCCTTTACGTGCCCTGTTGATGGAGCATGTGGTCCTCTGCAAAGATCTGCAAAATCGCCTTGTAAGTAAACGCTAATATCTTCGGAATCAGGCAGATCTTTTATAATCTCAACCTTGTATTTCTCTCCTAAATTCTCAAAATATTGAACCGCTTCATCACGTGACATGACACGCCTTGTGATTGGAAGGTTTGCTGCAACAATCGATTGCATCTCTTTTTCAATTTTGGCTAAATCTTCTTCATTAAAATGATGATCGCTAGCAAAGTCGTAATAAAAGCCATTTTCTATGGTTGGCCCTATTGTCACTTGCGCCTTAGGATAAAGCTTCTTAACGGCTTGGGCCAATATGTGAGCAGCATCGTGCCTTATAACATCCAGACCTTCTGGACTGTCTGCAACAACAATCTCTATCTTAGAGTCAGCTGAGATTGGATAAGACAAATCTCTAATTTCACCATTCACCTTTGCTGCTACTGCCTTTTTAACCAAAGATATGCTTATGCTTGCAGCAATCTCAGCGCCAGTTACATTCTTGGGAAACTGCTTAGTCGTGTTGTTTGGAAATGTAATATCGATCAACATATTCTCGTTGCTTTGCTTTAGATTTTCTGAACTGTGCATACTACATACCTTAAAAATAGTAATCTATTATATTACATTTATAAAAAAATTAAAGACCAGAGCATTCTTTTTCTACCACATCCTGTAAATGAGATAAAAACTCTGTTTTTGAGAGGCCTTTAGGCATCGCAGATAGAAATTTTATAGTTATAGTGCCAGGCTGTATTAACCAAGATTTTTTCGGCCAAATCTTACCAGAATTAAGCGCGACCGGTATAACTGGTGTTTCAACAGACGCCTGATGTATACTATAGATACCAGCTTTATATCCTGCGACCTCACCATAGGGGATACGTGTACCCTCTGGAAATATAATGGTTATTCGGTTATTTGAAATCAACTTCGCCGCCTGATCCTTAATCGTTTTAATAGACGCCTTGCTACCTCTATCGATATATATCATTCCCATAGCGGGCAAATACCAACCATATACAGGTATTCTCAATAGTTCTTTCTTAAGCACAAAGGCTGGTACAATAAACTGCTTGAGAAAAAATATAGTCTCCCAGGCAGACTGATGCTTGGATGCTATAATAAAAGGCGCTTTTGGCAAATTACTTAACCCTGCTATCTTAGTTTGCACATTGCAGACATGCTTTAAACAAAATAGCACTATATTAGCCCAAATGCACCCAACATACGAGATGAACTTTTGATTAAAAGTTATGAATGTGACAAGACCACAAGCACCTACCACAAGAGTTATTAGAGCCAAAAGCATGTAAAAAATAGCACTTCTTATGTAAATCATATGTTGCAAAAAAATCAGATATCAGAGTTAAATATTATTTTTCTACACAATCTGCAAATACTTTTGTTGACCGGATCCAAGAAAATCGCTAAAGTTATATTTCAGAAGTTGTTAGTGAACTTACTTATGGAGGAAACAATGAATATTTTTAAAGCGGCCGCTCTAGGCGCATCTCTGCTGTTAGTTACAGCTTGTAGCACAATGTATGGTTCTGATGTTAATAGCGAAACAAAAGCATCAAGAGATCAAATTGAAGAATTAGAAACAAAAGTCGGGGATAGAGTATTCTTTGAGTTAGATAGCTCATCTCTAAACGCAGAAGCTCAAGAAACTTTGAACAAGCAGGTTGCTTTCATGGGTCAAAACAAAGAGCTTACATTCATCATCGAAGGGCATTGCGATGAAAGAGGCACAAGAGAATACAACATCGCACTTGGCGAAAGACGTGCTAACTCAGTAAAAAACTATTTACGTTCTATGGGCGTTGATACTAAAAAATTAACAATCATCAGCTATGGTAAAGAAAAACCAGCTGTAACAGGCTCAAATGAATGGGCTTGGAACCAAAACAGAAGAGCAGTTACTGTAGCTCAATAATCTGTTTATAAAAATTATTCAAAAAGGCTTACTACTGATAGTAATGAGCCTTTTTTCATGATCTCAAGACACATCTTAAATATCTTCACATTATCCAAAATTTGATGACTGAGTGCTTCTCTATGACATTTGCTATATCAAAACTATCACATAGCATAAAAACAAAAAATCTCAGATATGTTCCTTTTTTTAATACTTATTCACTACAATATTGCACCTTAATGAATAGGAGCAATAGACATGGCAGACATAAATACTGCTGATGGCTCAATTATCAGCAACTCAAAACCAAGTAGCTGGAGCAAATATATACGCCCCTCTCTCTTTTTGCCTTTAGCATTAAAGATAGCCCAAAACACATGGAATGGACCGCCTACCTTTAATTGCCTTATGTTGCCTGCAATACTATTTTTAGTAGAAGAGGGCTGCAGTAAGAATAGAGCTGCTCAAGTGCTACTTTTAAACCCTTTAAACCATCATTACTTTGGATCTTTTTTATACAATGAGTTTGTATCTCATAATATTAACCAAGACATAGCAACTGCTTCTGTTGAGATTCTTATTAGATTTGCGGATACAAAATATTACGACGAACACGCTCATTATATCTCTATCAAAAACTTAGGGTGTATAGCATCATCATTACTAAATCAGGCAATTATATACTCAGACATTGATAGTGTATTAGGAAATAACTTTATAGCTAAGTTTACTATAAGAACAACGGCATCTTTTTGCGTGTTGCTTGCATCTGACTATAGAAACTTGACCAAAGATGGAAACAGAGCGAACACAGTATCTCAGAACCTGAAACTCTCAATATATTTACAAACTCTGTCATCTTTTGTATACATAGGAAACACATCATTACTTTATCCAGAGGTGGCTTCTATAGTAAATTAAGATGAGGATTGCGGTTTAAAGAAAGCTGTTAATGCATAGAATAATTGATTAAATTGTGTAATGTTTTCCTTAATCCACCGTTTCATATTGTCCCAGAATTTCTCTATCGGATTTAAATCAGGTGAATA
>JAJTIA010000043.1 GCA_021299995.1 Candidatus Jidaibacter sp.
ATAAAAGATCATTATGTCAAAACACCGCTACACTATGCTGCAGAAAAGAAAAACCTTGATGTTGTAGAAGAAATACTAAAGCATAAAGAGGGTAGAGCTGCTTTGTCTATAAAAGATGATGCTCGCAAAACACCGCTACACCTTGCTGCAGCACATGGAAACCTTGATCTTATAAAAGCAATACTAAAGCATGAAGAGGGTAGAGCTTCTTTGGCTATACAAGATTGGTATCGCAGAACACCTCTAAAAAAAGCTCTACAACAGCAATATACTCAAATTGTAGAAGAGATTATAACAAATGCAGGTCAACCCTATACTAGTGAGATTATAAGTCTTGTCTTTAAAAATTGTGGGTTGGAACAAATCAAAACATTCAGTAGCGATACGAGTTTTCTAAGCGCTATGAAATTAGCAGATATTAAAGCAAAGAATAGATTTGCAGACAAGCTAATGAATACAACTAATGAACTCGATAGAACACATAGCGACGATCTCAAACAAAAATCGGAAGTGTTGGCACTATTACTTGATAGAGGTCTAGATTCGCTAAATAATTTTAACAAATCTGATAAGCAAACTGAGTTAACAAGAGCGATTAACATATTCAACTGCATTAAAGCCTCACAACCATTATATCTGCTACGTAATTTAATTGCAAACCCCACTGTTTTTATATACTCAAAAGAAAAAACACAGTTGCTTGAATTTACTGCGATAGCAGCTATAGCATATACGCTTAGCCATACATCGCTGTATAGTGCAAGCCCTGATCTCTATAAAATAGCAGTTGCTTTTATAGTAATCGACAGCGTGTGTAAAAACTATGTGTGCAGATCAGAAAACGACTATAGCATTATACCATACGTGCATTGATAATATTAAACTGCATTGGCATTATCAAAAACGTTCGTTTTTGAGACGAAATTAAGACATCTATAAAAATTTGTATAAACATGCGGATTTGAGTCTCTTTATCCATCTTTTATTCTACGTATTATTTACTGCCTGCTTTGTTGGGTTTTAAAACTGTCATGGCTGAGTCTTTTGCATTGACATGTTTGCGATATTGGTGCATTATTATAATATAAATACATATGGTTTTAGCCATGACAGAAATACGCACACATGTTGACAATAATGGCAGGATACTAATACCTGCACAAATAAGGAAAGAGTGTAATATCAAAAGGGGCGATGTTTTTGTTTTACGCACCATAGACGGAGAAATCAGAATGGTCAGCTTAAAAAAAGTGATTGCAGATGCAAGAGCTCTTATCCGTAAGCATACAACTGAGGGAGTTTCTTTAGTTGGTGAGTTTCTTCAAATCCGAAGAGAAGAAGCTGCTCTCGAGGAAAAAAAGATGAATGAATACTCTAATAATGAAGGTACAGAATGAAGCCAATTGTACTAGATGCATCTGCTGTTCTTGCTTTAATCAATAATGAAACTGGTGCTGCAAATGTTGAGAATGTCTTATCCACCGCTGTTGTATCTAGCGTAAATCTAGCAGAGATAGTATCGATTTTATCGACAAGACATAAAGTGCCGGCACAGCAAGTAAAACTACTGATGACTCAATTAATAGGCAGCGTTATTAACTTCACAGAGGAGCATGCTTATATTGTAGCAAAAATTGAGGAAGTAAATATAGAAAACAAATATAGTCTTTCTTTGGGTGATAAAGCGTGTATAGCATTGGGGATTGCATTAAATGCTACAATATATACCGCAGATAAAATTTGGGGAACGCTTGATATGCCCAATGTTAACGTTCATCTAATTAGGTAACACCAGCATGCTCATAGGATACGCGCGAGTTTCAACATCAGATCAGAGCTTGGACTTGCAGATCGATGCTTTGACTAAAGCTGGATGCGAAAAGATATTTGCTGAGAAGATTACTGGTAGTAGCGCTGATAGGCCCGAACTCAATAATCTCAAGGAATTCATAAGGGATGGTGACGACACAGTTGTTGTCTACAAGCTAGATCGTTTGGGTAGATCTTTAAAGAATTTAGTCGCTGAAATGCAGTCGTTCCAAGAACGTGGAATTGGGTTTAAGTCTCTGCAGGAGAACATCGATACAACAACATCAGGCGGGAAACTATTCTTCCATATATTTGCAGCGCTTGCAGAGTTTGAGCGAGATATTATCAGAGAACGTACTCAAGCAGGTCTAAATTCTGCTCGTGCTCGTGGTAGATTAGGGGGTAGACCTAAAAAACTCACAGAATCACAACTATATTTAATGCGCAAACTTTACGCTGATAAAAGCAATGAGATAAGCGACATTTGTAAAATGTTTAAAATAAGCAGGCCAACTCTTTTTAGGTTGGTGAAGATTAGTAACTAGTAAAACTTTGCGCCAACAAGGTTTTATGCCCTACTCCGTTATTTAATCTATAACGGGAGTGTTTTTGTGTACACATTTTTTTGGCGTAAACTTCACAAATATTATTATATAGAATTAAGAGATGATTTATTCGGCGGTGTATCTCTTATACAAAAATGGGGCTCTAATAAAAGACAAGGCTCTAGATCTATAAGCAAGCATTTTAGCTCTATACAAGAAAGCACACCATGCTTAAGACAAGCATTGAAGCGCCGTGCAAAGCGCGGGTACATGCTGCAGGCCGCAAAACACTTTGGGTGTAGGCTCCAAAGCAAGGAGTGTTGACACGAAAATAATACTATACATAAAAGTCTCTTGAAGAGACTTTTATGTTTGCGAAGAATTTATAGTTTCTTTATCCCTTTCATCAAAAAAGTATGATGAAGCCATGAGAGTAGACTTCTAAATAGAAAAATCCAAAGCACTTCATAATTAAGCTGACTATATTAAATAAATAATAGTGGCGTTTACTTCTCTCATTGAGAACGCATTGGGACGCTCTTTAAATTATACACTTTAAATAGTTAAAAATGATTTGTGTACTCTTATGTCTAGAGAACCAGCTAAACGATTAGGAATGACAAAAACACAACATCTTGAATTTTTAAATGATCTGAGATCTCTCAAAAACTAAACTATTATTTATCACTTAACTCAATCGGTCGCCGTGGCGACCGATTGTCATATCATAAGAATTATATATTGCATATAATATATATTATATTAACTTATATTATATTAACTTATGTTTCTTATAAAATGGCAACAAATATAGCGATTGCAGATCCTGCTAGAGAGGAGATTTTACCTTGGCAACAGCTTTTTTTACGTGATGATGTAAAGAAAGTTTTCTCTATACAATTACCAGAAAAATATATATTAAAGTTAAAGTACATCTCTAATAAAACCAACATTAGCCAGCAAAAGTTGGCTAGAGATATTTTATGCAAAGAAATAGATAACTTATTAGAAGAACTCGATGTTAGAAGCTAAAAAATCATCGAATGCCACTATACTGTACAAGCATACAGCGACTGTACATATTACAAACCAGTTATCTCTCGTAGAGCGGAAAATCTATAATCTTTTGATAGAAAAAGCATTTAAAAGCCTATTGTCTCAAGATCTCCATCAGATCTCTATAAACGACTTAATCTCTGGCTTAGGGCACGGCGAGAAGGCATATAAGAACTACGAATTCATTAAATCATCTTTAAAAAGCTTAGTTACAAACTCTATTGCTTTCAACATATTGGGCAAGGATAAGAAGAATAAATGGGATTCTATAGTATCATTGCTTTCTGAGGTACACTTTAAAGATGGCATTATTACGTACGCGTTCCCTCAGGCCCTTTCTATGATATTAGGGAAGCCAAACATATATTCTACTCTCAACCTAAATTACCAAAGAAAGTTCTCTAGTAAACATGCGTTAGCATTGTGGGAATTTTGCTCGGAACAGCTAAGTAGTAGTAAAAAAGGTAGTATAAATACAGAGACAATACCTCTAGAGACTTTGGCAGTTTTATTAGGTGGAACCGATAAAAATTATTCCGCTTTCAAAGATTTTAATCGATACGTCATAAAACCAAGCATTGCAGAGATCAATGCATGCACGGATCTTATTGTTGATTATACTGCTGTCAAAAAAGGTAAAAAGGTAGAAGGCATATCTTTTTATGTACAACGCAAATTAATGCATACAGATGAGCAGATACCTTTGTTTCCTGAAACTAAAAATATAGATATCATCAAATATATTAATGACACTATGGAAGGACAGGATTTTGTATTCAAAGCAACCAATCTTGGGTTGGATGAACAATTTATCTCTACTATCTCCAAGAAATTTGACATCAGCGCATTGAATAAAGCATTAGACTTACTTAACAGTAAAATTCAAAACGGCGATCAGATAAATAATGTTGGCGCATACTTATGGTCTCTTTTAGATAATGGCATTTTTCAAGAATCATCAGAACTTAGTAATACCGACCTACCTCAACAAGAGCTATTTGATATTTTAAAGCTCGAATCTTTACATGAAT
The DNA here is from genome assembly GCA_021299995.1 of Candidatus Jidaibacter sp. Lineage (GTDB taxonomy): Bacteria > Pseudomonadota > Alphaproteobacteria > Rickettsiales > Midichloriaceae > JAJTIA01. The sequence continues at coordinate 4,442 of JAJTIA010000043.1, forward strand.
ATGAGAAGTTCATTATAGAAGGGTCTATAGAGGCGCTTGGGGCTAATACTGCCCGCAATTGGATTAGTCATTTAAAATATTATTCACATGATACAGCGTCCGTGACATTTACAGCTCCTACAAATTTTATTAAAGAGTGGATTGATAACAATTACTTAAACTCTTTGCTCAAAATTTGGCAAACACGCTTTCAAGATACTACTTCATTTTATGTTATAACATCCAAAAGATAGGCTTTCACCTAATTCATAGAGCGTTGGTATAAATTCCTTCCACCTTTGGTATAAATTCCTTCCACCTTTGGTATAAATTCTTTCCACCTTTAGTATAAATTCTTTCCACCTTTGGTATAAATTCTTTCCACCTTTAGTATAAATTCTTTCCACCTTTGGCTATACAAATGCTTGGTAATACCTTGGTTAGCAGCCGCTCCTTAAATATATAAATATATTAAATAGAATAAATAAATAAACTCTCTAAAGGAAGAGCGGTTTTTCTTTTTTTGAATTTAAATTTTTCTCTAGATATAGAAATCCATCTCTGCAAAATAGGTTGTGTTCATCTTAGATGTCTATACAAACTACATATTATCTTGCTTTGACTATCAAAGGAGCAGCAATATGGTGTAACAAAATAGATTAAAATTAGACTTATTAAGGGTTTTTATATATTTTCTGGTAGACAAATCATATTGGCTATCATAGGGTTTTGTACATATTGAAGAAAAATTGATAGTATGGATTTATTTAAACAAGCTTTTATTACAGCCATTACAGGGTTTCCTCAACCAAGAGTAAGTCAAATGATTACAGCAGATGTAGAGTTAGTAGATAGAAGAAAGCAAGATAATAGGACAAAACTTACATTTGAAGAGTTTAGTAAAATTACAAATGAGGTGTTTGCCAGTAAGTTTGATGCTAATAAGCAAGTACAAGTTTTTTTTAATTTTAAGGGAGGTACTGGTAAAACCAGTATATGCCACCAAACTTCTGTATTAATGGCATTAATGGGTTTTAAGGTGTTAGCAATTGATTGTGACCCGCAGGGGCATTTATCACATTCTTTGGGTTTTGATGAGTATCAAGATCAACCTAATTTGTATGATATAATAGAAAATGGTATTCCTATCCATGAAACAATACACACAGTGTATGAAGGATATGATGCGATACCTGCGAATCTTGCAATGACGAAGCTTGAGTTGTGTATGAGCCATAAAATGGCAAGAGAGATGATTATAAATAAGTTACTAGAGCCGTTGAAGCAGGAATATGACTTTATCTTTTTAGATACAAATCCTACCATAAGCATATTAAACACTAATGCATTATTGGCTGCAGATATGGTGAATATAATATGTGAAACACAGCCATATAGCTTGAAAGGCTTGGAGCTTCTTGTAAATGAAATTACCTCGTTGGAAGAAGAGTTAGCTCAAAAGATAGACTATAGGATAATAGCTAATAAATATGAGTCCAAAGCTATTGTTTCTCAAGAGGCTTTAGGTGCATTGAGGTATAACTATCCAAATAATGTGATGAACTCTATCATAAGGAAGTGTGAGGACTTTAATATCTCTGCCAAAATGAAAAAACCTGTTTTCTTTTTTAACTCTATGAAATCAGCAGCAGTGCAAGACATTGTAGAGTTATCTAGGGAGATAATAGGCTTATCTTGTATAGAACAACCAAAAACTAATAGAAAGGTACAGAATGCAGCTTAATAATGCAAAGCATAGGTCATCAGAGGAATTTTCTGTAAATCATTCTAAAATTGCGCCGCGCTCTAGTATTATGACTGGTAGCTTTAAGCAGGAATATCTAAATATCAAGATAGAGTCTTTATTACCTTTTAAAAATCAAGCTAGGAAGAATTTTGATGCACAAGGTATATCAGATCTCGCAATCACAATAAAAGAGCATGGTGTAAGGCAGCCTCTTACTGTGGTGCAATCAAAAGAGCATCAAGGTTGTTACGAAGTGGTTAGTGGAGAAAGACGCTTACGTGCTGCAAAAGTAGCGGGATTAGATAGGGTGCCCTGCATATTAATCACAGATTATTCTAAGGCAGAAGAAATAGCTATTATCGAGAATGTACAACGTAAAGACTTGCATCCACTGGAACTGATGAATGCCTATAAATCTTTGATGGATAAAAAAATCTGTAATTCTATGCAAAGTGTTGCAGATAAGATTGGGACAGCTAAATCTTCTGTTGTAGAGATAATGAACTTGGAGACTCTGCCTGAAGATACAAAAAACTATTTATTAGAGCATGATGTTAAAAGCAGGCGGTTGTTTAGAAGTCTTCTCAAACAAGATGCTGCTAGGCATAAAGAGATGATAGATGAGTATAGAGATCCTGCAGAGATTGGTGAAAAGGTTCTTCAAGAAAGAGGGCTCACTAAAAAAGCTACAGTTTTATCCGTTGTTATAGAAGGTGATAATATGAGCTTTGCTCAGAATAAAATAAAGAACTTATCTCTAGAAGATCGTGATAGAATAAAGGAAATGCTCTATCAGATTTTAGATGAGTTAGAAAAATAATCTATTCGGTCGCCGTGGCGACCGATATCTAATTCTGCTAATCAAAGGATATGATAGAAATAGTTAATAAATACCAATTTTTTAATAAGCTAAAATCTTTAGACTTTATAGATGAGATATGGTTATTTGGATCAAGAGCTAGAGGAGATAATAGAGAGAAGTCAGATATCGATATTGCAATTTTATGTCCGAATGCTACCGATGTCGACTGGAGGAAGGTGACAGATATTATAGAAGATGCTGACACTTTGTTGAAGATAGATTGCTTGAAATTTGATAAAGATGAATTAAGCGATGTATTGTATCAAAATATTTTGAAAGATAAGAAGGTGCTTTATGTTAAAGAGTGAGATCAAGCTAGAAAAACTTAAGAAAGCATTAAATTCATTAGAGATGATTTATTTAAAGCCTGTCCAAGAAGATAGAGCTAATATTGATGCTACTATCCAGAGATTTGAATTTACTTTTGAGCTTGCATGGAAATTTCTGAAGGATTATTTTGCAGAGCGCGATATAGAATTGAATTATCCTAAAGATGTTATTCAGGAGGCATTCCAAGTGCATTTAATAAGCAATGAAGCATTGTGGATTTCAATGTTGAAAGATCGTAATTTGACTTCCCATACATACGAAGAAAAATTAGCAGATGCTATATATGAGCGGATAAAGATATATGTGCCTGCATTACAGGATTTATTAAAGAATATAACGGTTGCTTAGTGAGGAAGAGTTGATTCTATAAGATCGTGATAGAATGAAGGAAATGTTCTATCAGATTTGAGATGAGTTAGAAAAATAATCTAATCGGTCGCCGCGGCGACCGGTTAAATACTAAATGTTCTTCTCTAGGGCTACAAGTAAGATGTATTTAGCTTAGTAAATTCTTGGCTGCGAAGTTCAAACCTCAGATACTTTTTCTAGAACCGCGAGTAGCATGTAGTTGTTCTCTATAGAGTGTGTGAACGTCACTCTAAAGCCGTATTGTTCAGCAAGCTTTGATAGTGATTCTATAGAGAACTTGCGGGACGTTAAGATATGATATTCTTGTGATTTTGCAATTACTATTGGTTGATTTTCTAGCATGAAGTGTTGCATTGCCTCTGCTTGAAGGCGTAGCTCTACTTGACCTTTTTCTGTATTCCAATGATATTTAAACGAGAATAATTCTGGGTCAAACTTTTGATCATATAAGATTTGATCTTTTAAGCAGCGCATCACGTTTAAGCATAGTTCTTTTAAGTATGTATTGTCGTAATAAGCTTTGAGAAGAGCTTGATCATTGCATGTATCCACTGTGATTAAGAAATGCTCACCTATTTTAAGTGTTTTGTTAAGCATGCTTAGAAAATGTGATAGATCTTGATCAACTAAGTTTCCCAGAGTGCTTCCTATGAGGATTATAAGCTTCTTGTCATGATGTGCTATTGGCAAGTCTGAGAAAGCATCTGCTTCTATAGCATTACACAAAATATTAGTGTGTTGATATAGGATTTGAGATGCATTGACGGCATAATCATGATGTATATCAATAGCAGTATAAGCTTTGCCACCAAGTGCTTTGACAATTGGGATAGATTTGCTTAATACCGTTTCTTTGCATCCAGCTCCGATTTCAAAAATATGATTATTTCTAAGGTTTATAGGCATATTATCTTTTGCCAAAGACGCTATTAATGTTCTATCAAATGGATGAATATAGCACTGTGGTGTCTTTACAAACAGTTTGAACCAATCTACGTCTCTGCAGTAGTATATGTACTTTGTTAAATGTCCGCCTTCCTCTCGCAAGAATAATCGTAAAAAATCATTTGTTTTTATCATGTTGTAATTCTGTGTCTTTTAATTGCTCCCACATGTAATCAAATTGTTTTGCTAGCATATAAGCTAATTCAGAGTTTTCTATAACTATGATCTGATCGCTTTGCCATAAAATAAATACTACTTTATGGCCATATATGTATGTTGGAGTAGGTAAGAAAAATTCTTGATCTAATATTCTATATTTTGCATATGGTACACGATAATCATCGTAATTCTTTGATGTAATAATCCTATAATCAGTTCTAGGAATCTCATTTATTTTTTTTATATATGCGTCTGTGAACTCAAGGCCTAAGGCATGACGAAAGCGTATTTCATCTAGTCCAGAGATCCTAATGATGCCTCTCTCTGTGAGCACATATTTTTCAACATCGTGTATTACCTCTATTAAATTCTCTACACCAAATATAGTTTTTAAGCTTGGTTCACCAAATGATACACCACGATTGCCAATCAAAACGACTCCGGCTCTTTCAAAAGTGAGTCTGATTTTTTTATCCATCTCTTCAGAAATAGCAGATCTACCATGCTCTATATTATGTATTGTACCAGTGCCTATTCCAGCGAAGCTAGCTAAATCGGCCTGGGACCAGTCTAACAGTCCTCTGGCAGCACGAATTTGTGCGGAAGTGATCATAAAAACACCTCAAAAACCAATCAATATTATAAGTAGCGTACTATATTGTAGAAAATTTCACAATACCTTAGAGATTTTTTATATAAGAAATTTAAAAAATTTTCACTAAGGTACTTTACAAACGTATAGTAAGTTTGTTACAATATTAAAGTTTTGTTAAGAAAAAGGGCGCCTGACAGCCATCAGACACCCTTTCAAAGCAGATTCTATAAGAACCCACCGGTAAAGTGCATCTTATAAAATCTCCTTAAACTTAGCAAGTAAAAAATGTTAATAAAAAAGGAGACAGATATGTTCACCATCAAACCTGCCCAGAATGGCGTAAACGAGCTCAAAGTTTTTCAAGTGCGAGACTCACAAATCATCAATACAGCAAGTGTATTTTGTACATCTATAGTGATAGCCTCGGCGTTTATGTTAATGCCAGACTTAGCAGAAGCTGCTACAACAGCGGGCACAGCAGCTGTGAAAGGAGAGCAGGGTATAGCGCAAGGGTTCAATGTCATCAAAGGCTTGGTAAACGGTATAGTTGGTAAAACAATAGCGATAGTTTCGTTTCTATTTGGGTTAACAGCGTCAGTATTTAAATTCAATCTACCGGCGATTGCAGGATCGTTTGGAGTGTCATTGGCCGCAACATTTGGGCCTGGCGTGATTGATAGCGTAGTAGGCGCTACCTTTTAGTTTTTTAAAATCAGAAGAAATCGATAAATAAATAGAGAGGGTTTATGGCGAACTTAGAAGAGTTCTACATTCCGCGTACCTTGGATGAGCCTGCAAAGATTTTGTTTTGGCCTTATGACGAAGGCTTAGTGTTACTAGCACCAATAGGATTGGGCATCATATTAGGCTACAACTTATTTGGTATGATAAGTGGCTTAGCGCTCTTTATAGGCTGGCGAAAGCTAAAAGGCTCCAATCAGTCAAACTACATAATAGGATTGGCATATTGGTACTTACCGCCATGGTTCATCAAGTTTAAAAAAACACCCCCTTCGCATTATAGAATATTTAGGAGATAGTTTATGAACGTAGCAGGACAAATCACGCTTAACAAACAACTAAAAAAGCATAAAAGCGTTTTGCTTTATAGCACTGCATACCTTTTGTTCAGTAACGTAGTTTTATGTGGGTACTTGATATCGCAGGATACAAAAACTGTGTTGGTGCCAACGCATATCAATAAAGAGCTGACGCTAAGCCAGTCTCATGTTTCTGAAGAGTATTTAGAAGTGATAGTTAGAGATATTGCTATGCAATTGTTAAACCTCACTCCAGACACATATGACTATGTAGAGACCCAGATATTAAAGTTAGCGCTACCATCTAATTATGCGCACTTACAAGAAGATTTAAGAGTATTGGGAGACGATATAAGGTCTCGTAATATATCGATAGGATTTCAGATCTCCCAGATTGTAGTAGATGTCAAAAGCTTAGAATGTGAAGTGACAGGCTACTTAGATACAAGGATTGGGACAAGTGGTGTCGCAAGAGAGCGTAAGCAGTATAAGTTTGAGTTCGATTACAGTGCCTCGAAGTTGGCTTTAAAAGAGTTTTATGAAGAGAGGCAGGCAAATGAAAATACTTAAGACAATATTAGTTGGCATGATATTAACCCCTCAAATCTGCTTTGCAGCACAAGTTAAGGAAGTGCGTGAAGATGGCGAGATTAGTGCATTTATAGCGCAAGATGAACTAAGCCGCATTAAGGTGATAGGCGAGAAGATAAAGAGAATAGTTGCGATAGAAGGGGACCTTGAGATCTTAGATGATAAGCAAATGGGCGATATTTATATAAAGACAACATCGTCTAACAAACAGCCTAAAAGCATATTTATTATTACAGAAAAAGGCATGACTTATAAGGCAACATTACTGCCTAAGAAGATGCCTGCAGAGCAGATATTTATAAAGAATATAGAGAATTCTAATGAGCCTGATGAGGCTAAGAAAACAAGTCTTGCAGATGGAGTTATCAATATTGTCAAATCTTTAAGGGATGGTTCGAGCGGTCCCGAGGCAAAGGAGGTAGAGGAGTTAAAGGAATATGGGGGTCTATTCTTTACAGCAACGCGAGAGATAAAAGAAGGGGGGCTAGTTGGCAAGGTGTTGGAATTTGAAAATACTAGTAACAAAAAAGTTCATTTAAGGAGTGAGCAATTTAAGTCTGATGGATTAATTGCAGTAAGTATTGATGAAGCCGAAGTTTTACCTAATGAGCGCACGTTTGTGTATTTAGTTGAAGGAGGTGAAAATGGAGCGTCTTAAGAATTTATTACCGACAGATATAAAGAAGCGTCAATATTTGATGATGGGAGCTGTAGGAGGTGTCCTTTTATTGGTATCAACAGTATTGGTAGTGGTGAATGAGAGTAACAAGGCGCCAGAGGAGGTGCAGAGCAGCAAAAAACGTATCGAGATATCTAAAATTACAGGCAGTGCGAATGTAGAAAGGCAGTTAATTGCTGAGTACGAGAAGAAGATGAAAGATGTATCTGAGGAGCTCAAAAATCAAAAAGCAGAGAAGGTTTTATTAGAAACAAAGCTCGAGACGTTAGAAAGCAAAGTAGATGATAAGGCAGCACAAGATGCAACACATGCCCATATAGATGAGCTAGCAGGTGAGTTAGGCAGGCTAAGAGAAGAGCTAGAAATCATGCGCACAGAGCGCGCAAGACAGCAGCAACCTTCTGACCATGCGGTATCTGAGATGGCAAGAGAGAATGGAATAGGCAGTGTTTCTCAGGGTATTAAAGTGCATGATATATTGGCGAGCGCCACAATCAACGAGCATGATTTAGATAAGTATATAGCAGCAGGTAGTTATGCATCAGCTGAGATAATATCTGGAGTTGATGCATCTGTTGGAGTGCAGGCACAAAGTGAGCCAAGACCTGTATTGTTAAGAATAAAGAGTAAAGCAAGAAATGCGGCATTAAATGGTGAGATCCAAAAGGCTGACATAGAAGGATGTTTGATATCTGCGGCAGCTGTTGGTGATTTAAGCAGCGAGCGAGTGTTTATGAGGCTTAACAAGATCACATGTAGTAGATCGAAAGGCAAATTGTTTGAGGCGAGCGTACAAGGATATGTGGCAGATGTTGGTAAAGCAGGCGTAAGGGGCGATGTTGTAAGCCGTGAGGGTGACTTTGTATTTAAGAGCTTCCTTGCGGGAATTGCAGGCGCTGCTGGTAATGGAGTATCACAGAAGTTTGCAACACCTATGGCAATACCAAGTGGCATTGCAACTCAAAGGCCAGAGGCATCAGACATATTAAATTCAAGTATTGGAAACGGTATTTCAAGCTCGACCAATAGGCTGTCGGACTACTTGATACAAAGGGCAGAGCAGTATCAGCCTGTGATCTCAATACCAGCGGGTTTGGATGTAGAGGTCGTATTTAATGAAGGATTTTACGTAGAAGAATTAGGAGTGAAAAATGAACAAAATAACAACCAAAATTAATACATGTTTAGTAATGGCAGCAAGCCTTGCATTAAGCGCATGCTCCAATGTTAAGAGCGATTGGGATTGTCCAAAACAAAATGGCATTGGATGCATCAATATTGAAGAGGCAGACAATTTAGCGATGCAGAGGATTAGAGATAATCAAGAGCATGATGCAGGAGAGATCAAGCATAACGTCTCAGGGACAAAAGTTCGTGAGATATGGGTAGCGCCTGGCAAGGATAAGTTTGGTAAGCCATTTGATGCAAGCATAATTAGATATATAGGGTAGTGATGGCGAATAGATTAAAGCAGCATAGTGACTACAAGCGATATGAGCCAATACTGCCAAGTATCTCAGGCTTATTGCCGTATCATATGTTTGATGAGGGTAAGCGCATATATGTCAATGATAATAGCTTGGGCTTTATGCTAGAGGTAACGCCTTTATGTGGTGCAGATGAAAAGATGATAAACATAATGACAAGTATGTTTACAGATGGAGTGCCAGAAGGGTGTAGCATACAGATCATCAATTGGGCAAGCCCAAATATAGATAATATCTTGGCTGAGTGGCAGGGCTTAAGGCAGGATGGCGTATATAAGAAGATGGCTGAAAAACGTATTGGATACTATCAAGATAAGAACTGGAACTCGTTCTTTGAGAATCCATATAACATCAGGAACTTTAGGTTATTTATAGCTGTATCTATTCCATCGGATAAGGGAAATAGAGGCTTAGATGCGTTAATTACACTAAGAGAGCAGTTAAAAAGCACATTAGACACATCTGGTATGAAAAGCATCGAGCTAATGCCAGATAGCTTTATAGCAGTGTTGGAAGAGTTTATTAGCCCACTATCAGAACTAAAAAATAAAGAGTGGGATGGATTAAATCCGCTTAAGATGCAGCTTGGGAGTGCCGAGGAATCGTATGAAGTAGGTAAGGACGATCTTACGCTCAACTGCCAGGAAGGCAGTTTAAAGGTGCGTAGCTTTGGCGTTAAGAACTTTCCTGAAGTATGGGCGCAGTGGAACAACAGAGATTTAATAGGCGACTTTTACTCTGATTATTTAAGAATGCCATGTCCGTTTTTAAGTGTGTTTTGCTTCGTGTATGGGTCTGAGGAGGCAACAAGAAGCAAAGCATCGATGAAGACAATGCGCGCGATGCAGAAGTCTTCTAGTGGGATAGGTAGGTTTATACCGTCAGTTTATGAGGAAGAGCGGGATTGGAAGTTTGTAAATGAAAAGCTTAAAAAAGGGCAAAAACTGGTAAAGGCTTTTTATCAGGTAACGTTGTTTGCGAAAGAAGAAGAGATAGAAAGTGCTGAAAGATATTTAAGGTCTTTATATAGATCTAAAGGTTGGGATTTAACGCAGCAGCAGTGCATGCAGCTGCAGAGCTTTTTAGCTGTGATGCCGTTTACTTTAAGTGAAGGTTTATCGTATGACTTGAACCTAGCTGAGAGGCTAAAAAGTATGGTGACTTGGTCTTGTGCAAATCTTGCACCTCTACAGGGAGAGTGGAAGGGCATGAAGACGCCAAGGATGATGCTATTGGGTAGAAGAGGGCAGCCATTTTACTGGGATCCGTTCGATAACGATCAGGGGAATTATAACGTTGCCGTTGTTGGTAAATCAGGCAGTGGTAAGTCTGTATTTATGCAAGAGCTTGTAGCGTCATTAGTTGGTGCTAGCGGTGATGTTGTAGTGATAGATGACGGTAGATCATTTATGAACTCATGTCTTTTGCAGGGCGGTAAGTTTGTGGAGTTTGGTGGTAAGAGTGATTTATGCATCAATCCATTTTCTATAGTGAGTGAAGAGGCGTTTGAAGAGAAGCCTGAATATAAGGAAGAGGTGCTTAATCTATTAAACCTGATTATCAGGCAGATGTGTAAGCAGACAGAAGACACGAGTGATTTGGAGAATGCCTTGATCCAGCAGGCAATACAGACGGTCTGGGAGGCTCATAGAAGGAAGGCTACCGTATCCCATGTAGCTGAATATCTATTAAATCATGTGGATGCGAGAGCTAAGGATTTAGGTTTAATGTTAATACCATTTACAAGAGATGGATTGTATTCAAGGTTCTTTGAGGGAGAGGCGAACATTCGTGTAGATGGGTCATTCTTTGTATTTGAGTTTGATAATATCAAAAGCAAGCCAGACCTACAGCGTATTGTCTTGATGATCGTGATCTTTTTGGTGTCTGAGAAGATGTTTCATGGTGATAGATCTCGTACAACATCTGTGGTGATAGATGAGGCGTGGAACTTATTGCAAGGTAGTCACTTTGCAGAGTTTATAGAAGGGATAGCACGACGTGCTAGGAAATATAGAGGAAACCTGATCACAGGAACTCAGTCTATAGACGATTATTACAAAAATACAGCAGCAACTGCTGCAATACAGAATACAGACTGGTTTTGCATGTTAAGTCAGAACCGTGAATCGGTGGAGTCTATCGAGAAGAGCGGGCGCATCTCATTAGATGCTGCGATGTCTGAGGCGCTTACAAGTTTAAAGATGGTGAATCATCAGTACTCAGAAGTGATGGTTTACGGGTCAAGCATAGGTTGGGCAGTAGGAAGGTTAGTTTTAGACCCATACTCTATTGCGCTTTATAGCTCAAAAGGAGAGGACTTTGCAGCAATTAAGGATCTACAAGCACAAGGCGTACCGTTGGAAGATGCTGTTGAACAAGTCGCAAACAAAATATCAAGGAGATAACAATGCAAAGAGGACAATTAATTTACAACATATTGGTAGGAGTAGGGTTGGTCTTATCTACCAGTTTAAATGTGCTGAATCATAAGCCACAAAAAGTGGTGACAGTAGATCTAGAGCATTTGGTCAGGTCTGTAACTCAAAATTTGGCAAAGCAAGAGATACCCACAGAAGGCATGGACGCATTAGTTAAACAAACGTTTAACGATTTAGATAAACGTATCAACACGCATGCAAAAGAAGAAGGAGCTGTGGTGCTAGTGAGTAAAGCAGTGCTTGCAGGCGCTACAGATATTACAGAAGAGTTAGAAAAAGCACTAGGAGGTGAGTAATGAACAAGCCATTAATACTGTTTATGACACCAACACTTGTTTTATGCATATTGAGCGCTCATTTAAGCATTGCGATTAATACGACAGATTCGCTTAAGCATAAAGTGTTTTTGGTTGTTAAGGATGTATTACCAGACTCCTATGAAGATTACGTGATGTTTAAAGCACCAGCGAATGGTCTTTATAACGATAGCTTCTTAAAGAAAGTAGGAGGCCTTGAAGGAGACTTTGTATGGCGAGATGGCAGAACATATTACGTAAACGACAATCCTATAGGAAAAGCCAAGCAGCAGAGTAAGAAAGGAGAGCCGGCAGAGATGGGTTCTATGGGCGTATTACCTGAGGGTAAATACTTTGTATATAGCAATCATGAGGATAGTTATGACTCGAGATATAAGAAGATCGACTGGGTGGATAAAAGCGATGTTATTGGCGTTGCTTATCCAATCTTTTGAGGTGAATGCTAAGGATTTTGGGACTGTTGGTACAACATTTAAAATAGAGGAACAAGACATGTTATCGGAAATAAAAGGAAAGTTGAGCGATATGGAAAGGCGAGGAATAATCGCACAAATACTTACAGGGATGGAGAAGGCTGCAAGGAAGACAGTGATGCACCCAAAGCCTGTAGAGGGCATTAGGAATGCAACAGAGAATAACACAAGAATGTTTGATCCAACATATACATTATCGCAAGATGTGATGGATCAAGAAGGCCGCTTAATACATAAGGCAGGTACAACAATGAATCCGTTGGACAACGTAACGCTTGATAGGCCACTCATATTTATTAGTGGTACGAATCGGGAACAAGTTAGATGGGCGGTTAACAAATCAAAAGAATTGAATGGAAAAATAATACTGACAAGCGGTTCAGCAATTGAACTCATGCGGGATTATCAGCATCAGTTCTACTTTGATCAACAAGGTATGATTAGTTCTAGGCTTAAAATACAGGTAGTGCCAAGCATAGTCACACAAGAGGGTGATATGCTAAGCGTAGAAGAGATAGCTTTAAACAAAAATAATTAAGAGGAACACAAAATGTATATTAAAGCAGAAGCAATAGAAGAAAATAACGCTAATCAATTAGCATTAGATTTAGCACCAAGATTAGCAATCAAAAGAAGCAGAAGACCGGCACTGAGGATATGTGTATCTAGAAAAAGTAGCGCGATCTCTAACACTAAGCACAAGTGCGTAAGAGAGTTTACTCCTATAATTCCTATATCTACCCCAATATATGATGCACAAGGTAAGATTGTGTATAGAGCGGGACAACAGGTGAATGCACTAGATGTGGTGCAATTTGAGCATCAAATGATCTTTGTAGATGGATTAGATAAAGAGCAGATTGAATGGGCTGTGAATGAAGCACTAAATACGCCAAGTAAATTGGTCTTTTTAGGTGGCGCTCTTTTAAAGAAGTTAGGACGCAGAAAGGTGCAGTATCACCTAGATAAAGATGGCGAGCTACCTATTGCCTTTAACGTAAGGTGCTTACCTTCTATTGTAAGACAGGAAGGTAGTAAGTTCAGAATCGAAGAAATCCCTATGGATGTTTAAGAAAGGGAGAGCAAAGAATGAGGCTACAGGAACTTCATAGCAGCAATAATCAAGGACATAGCGGTAAACTGCATGCCAAACATCCATTTGAGCATGTCTGCTTTGAGTTCGTGAAGGTCTGTTTTCGTAGCAAGGTTATAAAGATCGAACTCGCGGGATTTAGAGATGGTTTCAACCAAAGCCTCAGCTTGCTTTTCTTTAAAGCCTTCCGCCATCAAGTGTTTCACCATTTGGTGAGTATCAAAGTGATGTCCCATCATTTTCTATACCATCATTCATATACGAGAATTGTACAACGTATCTTAGGTTTTGTCAAAAGCATTAGAAGTTTAGAGAGGGATGAATAGATGAGGCTACAGGAACTTCATAGCAGCAATAATCAAGGACATAGCGGTAAACTGCATACCAAACATCCATTTGAGCATGTCTGCTTTGATCTCATGCATTTCAGAGCGAAGCTTACCAATTTCATCCTTAAGATCAGCTTTGGTAACGAGATTGGAGAGATCAAATTCCCTAGATTGTGCAATAGCATTAATAATCGCTTCAGCTTGAGCTTCCTTAATACCGCTTTTTATAAAGCCTTTCACAAGTTGGTGAGTATCAAAGTGATGTCCCATCATTTTCTATACCATCATTCATATACGAGAATTGTACAACGAATCATAGGTGCTGTCAAAGTAAGTATAATATGTTTACTGCTCTTGTTCTTACTCTCGAGTAATGCACAAGCTCGGTGCACAGGTAAGTTTGTGAATCCTATCACAGATGTATGTTGGGATTGCATATTCCCAATTAGTATAGGTAATGCAAAGATCTTTAGTAGTGGTAACCCAGATACTAAGAATCCTAGCATGCCTATATGTGCCTGTGGTACACCAGTACCAAGAATAGGGCTTGCTGCTGGCTTTTGGGAGCCAGTAAGGCTTGTGGATGTTACAAAGACTCCTTTTTGCTTTCCGAATCTTGGTGGTATGCAAATCAATCCTGGTATGAAGGTGGGGCAAGGCTCTGTAAGTAGTACTAGTGCCCATGGCAATGCTTCATGGAATTTACATTGGTATGTGTATCCACTTTTATATTGGTTAGAGTTATTGTTAGACTTTGTTTGTCTAGAGAACAGCTCGTTTGATCTTGCATATATGACAGAGCTAGATCCTATGTGGATGGATGATGCGCTTACATTTATCATCAATCCTGAAGCTGCATTATTTGGTAATCCGATTGCACAAGCAGCGTGTTCAGCGGATTGCGCTGCTTCATCTGTGGGCGCACCAATCGATTCATTGTTTTGGTGTGCAGGATGCCAAGGAAGTATGTATCCGCTCACAGGTAATATAAGAGAGCATCAGAGCTCTATACAGTCTGGGTTGTTAGCGGTTGAGAGATTCACATTCAAACTCCACCGCGAGATGATTGAATGGGGCACGTCAGGTAGCAAGGCACTATGTGGTAAGTACCCGATGCCAGTTATGAATAAGAGTCAGTATAGATCGCAACTAACTGTGCCAGTACCTAGCAAATGCAGCCAGTACGGTAAGAGCACGATCTTTTATGATTCAGGCAAAGAGATCCCAGTAATTGGAGAGAACTTTGGGTTTTTAATATGGAGAAAGAGGAACTGTTGTGTTTTATAAGGTAAGAAAAGCATTTATTTTGGGTGTGGCAGTCCTGGCGAACATCCACTTTGCATCATATAGCTTTGCTCTGGAGGAAGCTGAGCTCTCTCCTAAAATAACACAAGATGTGCTAAACAACGCAAGAGAAATAATAAGTGGAGCGTATGCGAATTTAGAGAAGAAGCCAGTAAGCTATACGTCACAAAAAAGCGCTGATGGTAAAGCGCCAATTATTAACATCGATAAGATGATAAAGGATGCTCCAAGCCTATTTGAAAAGAGTTGCAATAATGATGAGATGCCAAACCTTATGGTGTTTGTCTCTCTTTCTATGCCTAAGAAGTCGATATTACAGCTTTCAGAGCAAGTGAATAGAGCAGGTGGAGTGTTGGTGTTAAGAGGAGCTCATAAAGGCTCTTTAAAAGCGACAGTAGCGAAACTAATGGCTTTAAGTAAAGAAGGTGTGTCAGCTGTAATAGATCCAAAGTCTTTTGCTAATTATCAAGTGAGTGTAGTACCTACATTTGTCTTGAGGGACAGGAGTGTAACAAATGCCACATCTTTAATTGACCGAATGGAGGGCAATGTGCCTCTCGAATATGTGCTAGAGAGATTTGCGCGCGATGGCCAACAAAACAAGATAGCGAAAGACTTATTAAACAGAATGAAGGGTCAGGTATGAGAGGGATATTTGCAACAAACTTAACGCACATATTTAAGAACGGCGATAATAGCACCTACAATGCCAAAAGACATAGTCAATTGCATGCCAATCATCCATTTGAGAAGATCGCTCTTCATTTCATGCATCTCTGCTTTAAGCTCATTGCGGACAACTTGAATCTCAGATCTGACGCCTTGAAGGTCTGCCTTAGTAGCAAGATGGGAGATGTCAAACTCGCTAGATTTATAAGCTGTGTGGCTCAAAGACATACTCTAAAGCATTATTTTGAGTACAGCTATCATAACGCCAGCCATACCGAATATAGTAGTAATCACCATCCCTATGCCCCATTTAAGCATATCAGCGCGAAGATTGCCGATTTCTTGGTGCAGATCGGCTTTAGTCGCAAGATGAGAGATATCGAACTCTCGGCTTTCAGCAATAGCCTTAACGATCTCTTCAGCTTGAGACTCTTTAATACCGCTTTTTACAAAGCGTTTAACAATGCTGTGAGTATCAAAGTGGTGTCCCATCATTTTCTATACCGCTATTCATATAATGCAATTGTACAACAAATCTTATGGGCTGTCAAAGGCATCGCGATAATGAGTGGT
>JAJTIA010000081.1 GCA_021299995.1 Candidatus Jidaibacter sp.
AACCTGTTATATAATTTCTATAGACCCTTTATATTAACACGAGTTGTGTTGCTTGCTTTTATATAGTTAATAAACTGCACTATTGAATCTACCTGGTCATCATGCTCCACATTTGGGAATGCAAAAATCTCTTGTTCGCATTCTGCAAGCCAGTGTGCGACTTTTAGTATATTTACTTTTACTGTCTTGGCTATAGCAATTCACTATCACCCCTATTCCAAACACGGTTTTTCAGGTGTTCTGAGACTGTTTTTACTATCAAGCCATCTTCTTTTATCCACACCTCATGCGCGCCCTTGTTTTTTAACTCATCAGCACTGAGAGATAAAATATTACCAGCACATTGTGTGTGATTTGATGCTAGATCTATGATGATATCTGAAGGAACACAAGCATGATCTGCGCTGCGATTTGGCAACATAATTGTAGCACGAAGATTTTTAATTGATACATTGCATATATTATTATCACAACCGCCCTCTTCTAACGCTTTAAAGGTTGAGATCTCGCTCATACCGTATGCTTGTTGCCAAGATTTTCGTGCGAACCTAGCGCTCTGCATAGATGAAAAATAGTGCTTACCATCAATATTGAGTGCTACTAGCTTAGCATTTTGATCTATTATAATATCAGGCACTCCATCTGTTTTATGAAACATCAACCCAGCAGCTATAAGAACTGCGCCAGATAGTGCAAGTTTAGTTCTTAAAAAGCACAATATCAGCATGCCAAATGTAATGGTGACAAGCCCTACATCGCTAAAACTAGGTAGATATATAAATGCGGCTGGCATTTTAGCTATAATGTGTGCGCACCACATCAAAAACTGCAATACATACTCTAATAACTTTAATGGCACGTACTCTAAGTGCAGTGGCATCAACAGTACTGATAGCGCGGAAAGCGGCATAATCGCAAAGTCAGCCAGTGGTATTGCTATAAGATTTGTAATAACGCTATATGTTGAAAACTGGTTGAAGTGATATATAACAAATGGCGTTGTTGCAAAACCCGCGACCAACGTAGAAAATATAACGCTTATCACATACATCATGTATTTACCAAAACGGTTATATTCTGCTATAAACGAGAGAGATTTTGCAAACCATTTAAAGGATGCGATAAGCGAAATACATGCGGCAAAAGACATCTGCAAACTTGGGCTGAATAAGTTTTCTGGCGTTGCAATTAGTATTATTAGAGCCGCAATTGCCACACCACGCATTGCCTCATGATTCCTATCGAGTAATATTGCAAACAATACAAGAAATGACATTAAAAAAGCACGTTGTGCAGAAATTGGCATGCCAGAAATCAACAAATAACAAAGGCTTAGGAGTATACTACCAGCCGCTGCAATTTTCTTGAGATCGTAACGGAGGGCAACATAAGGGATTTTTGAAAGAACAAATCGCAAGAAAAAAAACGTGATTGCAACAACAGTCACAATATGCAAACCAGATATCGCCATAAGATGGGCAATACCAGAAATCCTTATCGCATTAAAATCATCTTCTGGTATCTTGCTTGTATCACCTATAATCAGTGCAGATGCAAGGCTTGATGGTGTTTTTTCCATTACATCTGAAATACGAGATGCAATAGTATAGCGGATCTTGTTTACATAATTCATAAAGCTTGTTTTATAGCCTTTTCTAAATATCTCGATTTTAGAGATAGATACTGCAATCCCGCCTATTTCCTTGAAATACGAGTATAGACCAAAATTAAACCCATCAACCATACTTGACTGGGGTATTGGCATTATATTTACACGTGCAAAAATACGGTCTCCCACTTCTATTCCATCGATATTTGTCTTGGTAGAAAGCCTTATATACCTGGGAACATCTAACATATCATCTATCTCCACTTCCTCAAGAAGCAGGCGTTTTGACGATTTGTCTTGTATTGTTATCGTCTTCACGGTGCCCTCTAAGAATACATCCTCCATATGATCTTGGATTTTTGGCGCGTGCACAACAGCAACTCTCACCGCACTCGATGCAAACCCCAAAGCTATAAGCACTAAAAAGATAGAGAGATTATTGTATACTTCTATATCACGTACAATCCATAAAATTGCATATGAGCCAATAAAAAACATACAAGCAAAATAGATGCTAGGGTCAAATGGTAGCGCGAAGAAGATACCAATTCCTATC
Organism: Candidatus Jidaibacter sp.; assembly: GCA_021299995.1. GTDB lineage: Bacteria > Pseudomonadota > Alphaproteobacteria > Rickettsiales > Midichloriaceae > JAJTIA01. Next base: position 2,166 of record JAJTIA010000081.1, read on the forward strand.
GCTAAGAATATGGGCCATAAGATGAATGAATTTGTTAGCTCTTCTACAAGCAATTCATTTATCTTTTTTATCATAGTTCACAATCTCTTGATGCATTGTTTTGTAAAGCTTTACACCTTTTTGAAATTGTAACCAATCAGAATTTTCAAAATTATTTTTAGCAGTCCATCTTAGATCTTTTATGTCAAAAAAAGCCGCATCAGAAAGCCATGCATCTTTGTCATACTGCGGTATTTCGTTTTGAAACCATTCATGTGCAAGCTTTGTGTATTCATTAATACGAGCATCCTGTCTATCTAACAATAAATTTGCAAACGGATATACCGCTTTACCGAAAGTTTTGCCTAACGCGTCTTTTAGCCTGTACTTGCGATATTCTGTCGAAAATTTTCTACTTTTAAGATGACTTGAAAAAATGTTGTATAAAGAAATAGCTGCATTAATAAATGCTTTATTATTATCTCGTAATTTACTGTTATGATGATTCTTCCATTTTACCCCTATCATATCAGGGTAAGAGCCATAATACGCATGACCAAAATTTAGCTTAAATGGAAGCTTAAACGGCGTATTTTTCACATCATTTTTTCCACTAAAACCATTGTGTGCAAACGAATCTTGATAAACATGACATGCGATTCCTATTAAGTAAGGATCCTCTGTTTTGAGTGCTTTAAATAACAGGTGTTTTGAAAGATTATTATACTGATTTGTTTCATATTTGATAATCCTCTTCTTCTTGTTTATATCTTTAAAATCAACACGAGGTGGAAAATGAAAGCATGTGTATATCGATTCTAACGCTGAGTCTGACATTCTGATATCGAATGTTTGCGAGATATCGTTCGTCATTATAATATGATCTTTACAAGCATGAAATATGTTTAGCGTATACAAATTATCATCTACATATTGTGCTGAAAAAGCGATCTTCCTGCTGAATGATTCATCAAAACCCGCGGAACGAGCTACTAAAAATGTAACGTTATAGTGAAACTCCTGATCCATATACTATTCTCAAAACATGAGACTGTAATATATAAATCAGGAGTATGACAGACTCCGCGGGATTATAGACGTGCTTTGATATAAAGAAACGAGTTTAGATTATTGTAATGATAGACCCATCATTGATTTTTGATCATAATAACAGATCCCTGTACTCCAAAGGCAGCTTCTCCTTTATGGAATGCACGCCTACAGCTGTGAAACTCATCTTCATTTTCATAAGTATTGAGCTTGATGTCATGTACTTTTGATACTCCAGCTTTATTGAGTTTATAAGTGCAGTATCCAGGTAGATCAAACATGTATTTATTTATATTTACAGATGGAATAAAAAACACACTGTTATGCACATCTTGATTGATGAATGTATTATAAAACACATCGTCCACCTCGTATGTATTCTGCCTAATTGTGGGGCCTATCGCTGCTTCAATATTGTTTATATTCGCACCAAGCTCTAACATCTTTGAAATCGTATTATCTATAATTCCGCCAAACGCCCCTCTCCATCCAGCATGTGCTGCGCCTATAACTTTATTCATAGGATCGTGAAATAAAATCGGGCAACAATCAGCTGTTTTGATAAGTAGCATTATATTTGGTAATTTTGTTACCATTGCATCTGCTTTTATTGCACTAGTATGCTGATTTTTATCTAGGATTTTCACCACATCTGTAGAGTGTATCTGATGTATGTGATGTATCGCGGAGCTCTTGATATTATAGTTGTCTGCAACAATTTGAAAATTACGCATAACGCTACCTTTTGCATCACCTAGTTCAGATTTGCCAAAAGTCATGCTAGCGAATAACCCATTACTCACACCACCTTTTCTAGTTATAAATCCATGCTCTATCGATTCGTCTGTAAATTGTTTTATCTTCTTTGCTAACATTACCATAAAATTCTATTCCTTGCTTACTCCTATTCATTCTTCTTTTTTGGTTTAAATACATCTGGTATTATATCACGTACATACTCGGCAGCTGGTGCAATACGATCTCTAGCAAAGCTTGCAATTTCTGTATTATTTTTCTGCTTGTCATTATATGAAATTTTCTCAAAGAACCTGTTTTCATAAGCTTCTAGAGTATTATGCATAGGATTTATCACATTCCTACTGAAACTTGTGATAGACAGTGGTGATCTTAAAATATTCACAGCATCGCTTCCAAATTTATAGACAGAGAGATTCTGTGTACCCTTATATACAGCATTATAAGCCTTAGATATTGGCTGTAAAAATGCTCCACTTAATGAGTCAATTAATTGCGGTATTTCTTCCATAAATGTGTTGAATAATATACACACAAGTAAGAATGAAAATAAGTGCTCAGGTGTTAAACATTTATTTAGCTGATCTGGGTCAGATGGTGTCCAAAACCATATATCAAAAAAGTGTATGCCAGCAATCTCTAAGCTCCATACAATATCCCAACATGATTTAAAGTATAGCAACTGATATAGCTGATTCAAAATAAGATTCGCCATTAATGCAAGAGTTGTAGACACAACAACAACCATCATTGCATTTCCTAAAAGCTGCTTTAACCACCCATCAAATAGCTCTTTTGTGAATTTGAATAACATAAATGAAAGAAAGATAGGCGCAATA
>JAJTIA010000079.1 GCA_021299995.1 Candidatus Jidaibacter sp.
TCTTTTCTATAAAAAAGTTTCTCACATAATGGACACCAGTTAAGTGTTTATTTGGCTAGTTTAAAATTGATCTCTCTTATTTAATTTCGAATGCCGATCGCTACTCCGGTTTTCGTTCTCTAAAAAGTGAGGGGTCGAAAAATGCCGATCCTCTGAACCCAAGTAAATATAGGGTTTGAGGACATGCGTACCTTCACCCCGAGTGTTAGCATGTATCGGAGATGGATATGGTGGAAATGCAGATTTTAGGGGTAAAATGGCGAAAATGGAGAAAGTGAAGTACAGGTCTAACGCTAAACAAAAACGCTGAAAAGGGCCGGAATACTGGAGTTCAGAGGGGAGTTTGGGGAGTTGAAAAATGGAGCCCAAAAAGTTCTGAGCTCGTAAAATGGCGGAGATCAGTTTACCGTAACCTAACCAACTCCAAACTGGGGGGGTATAGTCATGTTTTGACTCTCTGCGGCGATTATAGAGGTAAAGCGGTGTAAAATAAGTATTGGAAATCAAGTATTTTTGAAACAATTTTATTCCACATATTTTTACACTGCTTTAGCTATAATATTACAAAAGTATATTGACAGCTTCAGCTAGTATAATACCAACCCCAGCTAATAAAGATATATATATCCAGTAATTATTATATAGCTCATTATAATATAACTTAACGCCCTTAATCCTTAGAAAAAGGTAAATTGGTAAAATAATAGCGATAACTGCTAAAATCATACCAGCAAATCCCAATACTAAAATAAAGGCATTTGGTATTAGTGCGGCTACTAAGTAAGCCGGGAGTATTGTGAAGATAGCTGCACAAACACTTAGTGCACTGCTATTAGGAATTTTCCTTCTTAAATAAAAAGACAGAGTATCATATAAACCTCTACCTACGCCAATTATAGAAGTAACGATAGCAAGTAAAGAAACGCACCATATGAGTAATTGTATCGATTGCCATTCTGTTATCTTACTAATATGATAAACTAAATCGCCTACTTCTGCTTTGCCGTCTACCATTTGTGAATAAAATTCAGGATTGTAGTTATAGATTGCCCCTAATATACTACAAGTCCAGGTTATATATACAATGGCTGGAATTGCGCTTCCCCATAAGAAAGCTTTTTTCAGCATTTTAGGTTCTTTATTGCAGTAATCTGTCAAAGTATGGAATATGACCTGGAATCCAAATGAAGTGAACACAACTGGCAATATGCTTCTCCATACACTAAGCTCAGTATATTGATTTGAATACAGAGGTACATTATACCAATTTATTGTAGCTAATAATCCAAAAAGCAATACAGCCACAATAGTTAATAGGGATATAAATAATATTCTGTTTATATAATCTATAGTTTTCATGGGCAATAATAAAACTAATACACTGAATAATGCGCATATACTTTCTATTATAAGCAAATCCATATCGTTCGATGTAATTTTTTGTATTATGGATGAACCTCCATATATAAACACGGCTAATAACGAATAGGATAAAAGCTTAAGAGAAATATTACCGACGAACCCAGCAATTGGGCCTGAAAAGTGCATACCTAGTGAACCAAGGCTCATCCCTTTTCCAGCTTGTAAATTAAGTTCTAAGTTGATCAAAGATGTATAATACATCAACAACCACGTTAAAAGCATCAAAAGAATGCTAGGTATTAACCCCAGTTTAGCAAGAACCATAGGTAGGGCAATCATGCCGCTACCTATGCAAGTTCCTGCAACCAATAAAATTGATCCAGTTTGTTTGTTCATTTTTTACTCTCCTTATAATTATAATGAAATACCAGCACAACCCACATTTACCCAATAATTGAGTATATTAGTGACAGTAGCAACATTATTGTTCTTTTTAATTGCATCAGGTGGTATAATATTAGCGGGCAATAAGTCTATCTCTCTATAGCTTAAAACTGAGCAAACTTCTGCAACCCGACTCCAATGTTGCGCTATTTTTTTGCTAATATTTTTGACTATACAGTTATTGCTACCTGAATTTTGCATAATATACCTATTGTCATTTGGGTAGGCTGTATACGGGCAGCCCTCACTGATGCTTATATTTTTACCATTTCCAGTCTGTTTTAAGCCTGCTTTTGTATATAAATATTGCATAGTTGAGCTGCAGCATATTTGGCTGCGTAGTCTGTCGAACTTCAGCTCATCCCAATTTTTCAGCGCTGCCGCAGTCATTCCATGCTCTAGTTCTTTTGCAGAACCTTCGCATAGCCATCCTACCTTTACCCCTACTTTCTCATGCTCCTCCAAATAAGATATTAGCGCAGTTTGAGTTAAGATATAATTATAATGTTGGATATCAGAGATGAGCGCTTGCATATTAGAATTTTGCTTAGTATCATCCAATACTGTCTGGTACTCTGTTAATCCTTCGACTTGAGATGCAAGCAATAGTTGTGAGCTTTCCTGCATCTTTAGTAAATTTAGCAAAGACTCCAGGCATTTTTGGTATTTAGCTACCAAATCCTTAACTTCTGCTGGATCTGCTCCCTCACGTATAGCCATACCATCAGCTATAAGTATAATTAGTTTGGGTCGTGTTCCCGGATGCGTTTCTGCAATCTGGCCGCTAAGGATAGTAGCAGCTAGTAACATTTGCATAACATCAACCGGCAAGCCAATGCTAAGCTTGTCTTTAGCAGACCACATACCAATCCCCATGCAAATGTTAGGCCGATTGAGATTTGGTTGTATATCCTGGCCGTTATAGGTGGCTTTAGATAATTGTTGAGACATAATCTCAGATTTTGTAATAGTTTTCATAACAACTCCTTTATTATTTCAGTTATGATTAAAATGAATTGCTCATTTATATGGTGTTTTTGGGGAGATATACGTATATATCTCTCCAATCCCTCATATAGTGAACAATTAACAACCGCTACGCCATGAGCTGCTATATACTCACAAAAGCCATTAGCATCTATGAAGCATGGCGGTACCTTAGCTATGAAGGTCTGTCCTTGAGAAGGAATTGCTTCAAAGCCAAGTTTGTACATTTCGCTCATCAAATAAGATTTTTCATTCAATATATAATTAATTGATGCACGAAGATGTTCCTGATCGTGTAGTGCAGCTAATGCCGCCTGCATAGCAATAGAGCTGGTTCTATATGAACCCAAGCGTCTTTTTATATACGCTATATTTTTTGCTTCAGCGACAATATACCCGATTCTCATACCAGCTAGCCCATAGGCTTTTGAGAAAGAACGCACTACAATGATATTTCTATGAATTTTATGATTAATTACGCTATCACCTATGAAATCTGCCCCAACCTCAGAGAGTAATATGGGGACGCTACTTGAATCTGCCATAGCAATAATCTTTTTAGGATCAAGCCAAAGCCCAGTAGGATTATTGGGGTTGCATAAATAAATCATGCTAACGTTGTTATCTACACCATTAAGTAAGCCATTTAAGTCCACATTATAATCTCCAAGCAGAGGAATTGATTTTGCATATCCACCTAGCGTAGTGATACATGCTATAGGTTCCGGAAATGTTGCAGATGAAGTAATGATTCCACAATTTAGAGCATATATTTTTAGTATATCCTCTATAATTTGGTTTGCACCTGAACCCACTAACACATTATCCACACTAACATTATGATGTTCGGCAATAGCTGCCGTTAGTTGGGCAGAATCAGGATAATCATGTACATTCTCAGCATAATTTTTTATTGCAGCCGCAACATGAGGTGACGCACGGCAAGGATTGCTAGATAGCGTCAAATCAATTACGGCATGCTTTATATGAGCGTAGGTATGCTCATACAGCTTGCGCATAATAGTCATATCGTTAACTTTTATTTATTTTTTGGAACTTAAAGTAAATTGTCCGCTATAAGTGCTAAGCTAGAGCGATAATGTGGGACAATAAAGTTAGCAGCTAAAGAATGTGCTAAATCGAAAGAAGGAAGAGCTAAAGAGAGAGATGAGCAAAGAGCACGAAGAGATAGAGTCCCCTAGCTCGCTACATGTAAAGGTATTTAAGTTGTTAAGATTTGGTAGAGTTTTTAGTAATAAGCTTTTCATTGTTTTTGCCTAAATAATTATTGTTTAAAAATATAATACTTGAAATTTTATTTTTAATACTAAATCGAAAGTTTTTCATTTGAGATCCTTTTATTTTAGTTGTGAATTTAAGACAGCCTTATTATACCTTATTTTCATGATTGATGCAAGTAGTAGTTTTCTGAAAATTTTTCGAATATCTACCGCTACTCCGGTTTTTGTTCTCTAAAAAGTGATGGGGCAAAAAATGGCGATCCTCTGAAACCCAGGTAAACAGGGACTTTAAGGACATGCGTACCTTCGCCCCTAGTGTTCGCATGTATCGGAGATGGATATGGTGGAAATGCAGATTTTAGGGGTAAAATGGCGAAAATGGAGAAAGTGAAGTACGGGTCTAACGCTAAACAAAAACGCTGAAAAGGCCGGGAATACTGGAGTTCAGAGGGGAGTTTGGGGAGTTGAAAAATGGAGCCCAAAAAGTTCTGAGCTCGTAAAATGGCGGATGGGGTGAGATTCGAACTCACGGTACGTTGCCGTACGTCGGTTTTCAAGACCGGTGCCTTAAACCGCTCGGCCACCCATCCACATCATGTGAAAAGATTATTACCAAATATTTCTCCACTAATCAATGTTTTTTTATAGATTAGCAGGATATTTCATCACACCACACTTACGAGACCCAAAACATCCATCCAATAGAATTACCTAACAGATTCTTCGAGGTCTTCAGCACTTTTAGCTTTAGATGCTTCAATCTCCTTTTCGCCATTAAGCACGATCTTCTTGATTCTAGACATCTCTTCATTAGAAAGTGCTGATTTTGCCTTAGGATCAGCTTTTGAATTGTTTTCATATGCTTCTAGCATAGATTTCAGCTTCTGATGACGTATCTCATCATTAGACTTAGTTAAAGATTCTTCGCTCAGTTTGTCATCTATCAGCTTTACATCCTTTGGATTCAGTGCATTACGAATCTTCTGTATCGATGTATCCATGAATCTTTCATCCATATTTTTATGCGTAACGCCATCATATACTTCTTGGAACCTGTTATAGAAAGAGTCTGGAATAATGCTTGCTATCATGTCACTACCATCCTGCATATATATAAACGAACGAGAGCTAGAAAGCCATTTTGGATAAGATTCATCAGAAAGGCTATCATCCATGCCTTGAAAAATGCCGATCGATGTAGCAACGACAAAAAATAAGAAAGACATAATAACGCCACCACGCATCACACCAAACGCAGCACCAAGAGATCTATCAATAATGCCGCTAGTCATTCCTTTTACAGCAGTTGTCGCAATCACATTAAATATTCCAAATACAACAAGTAACCCTATAAGCAATGCCGCATGCCCAACAACTATAATGATTACAGGATTTTTTATTTTAGCTTCTAAATACGGCTGAACATATGGAAACAAAGCATATGCGAGATATATAGAAAGACCCCACCCGACAAGCGATAGAAGAGACCCTATAAAACCCCTCATAAATGCTAAAAACGTAGATAGAGCAAGCACACCTATCACAATATAATCAACGAAATTCATGCCTTCCATTTCATACTCTCTCTTAATTCTTTATTATATCTAATATATTATTTATATGATTGACAGCAAATATATCTAAATTAGAGCTAATTTTTACATCAGACTTAGGTATTATAGCCTTTGTAAACCCTAGTTTCTCTGCCTCTTTCAACCTATTGCTTATTTGAGATACATTTCGAACCTCTCCAGATAACCCAACTTCTCCTATTATCACAAAATCCCGCGGGATCGGGGCATTCTTAAAACATGAAATAAGGGCAGCGACCACAGCCAAATCAAGTGCTGGCTCATTTATCCTGAGACCACCTGCAATATTTAAATAAACCTCTTTATCCAAAATATTTATTCCGAGCCTAGCGTTTAGCACCGCAATCAACATAGCAAGTCTATTTGCGTCCCATCCTATAACTGCTCTCCTTGGGCTTGCTAAAAACGATGGTACTATCAGCGCCTGCACCTCCATCAAAATAGTCCGCGTCCCCTCAATCCCTGCAAAAATGCAAGAACCACTGTGATTCTGCCCACCAGTTGGCAAAAACAGTTGTGACGGGTTGCTAACCTCTTTTAAGCCAGTATCGGTCATCTCAAATACAGCAATCTCGTTAGCAGCACCAAACCGGTTCTTAATCGCACGGATCATCCTATACACATAAGTGTTATCACCCTCAAAATACAGTACCGTATCTACCATATGCTCGAGCACTTTAGGGCCCGCTATATTACCCTCTTTAGTGACATGACCTATTATAATAAGCGCAAAATCACTGCGCTTTGCGAGCTGTATAAGCTCAAACGAGCAGGACCTGACTTGACTTACGGAGCCTGGTGCTGACTCAATATTCTCGTCATATATAGTCTGTATAGAGTCTATAACAACAAGATCTATATGCTCATATGAATTAATAGTAGATACGATACCCGAGAGCTGAGTCGCAGAACAAATAGAGATACTTTTTTCTGTCACATTCAGCCTTGAAGCCCTTAATTTTATTTGATCAACAGCCTCTTCACCACTGATATAAAGTACATTTAGATTTTGTTTTGCATAACTAGATAAAACCTGCAAAACTAGGGTGGACTTACCGATACCTGGGTCACCGCCAAGTAAGATCGCAGATGATCGCACAAGCCCACCCCCTAATACTCTGTCAAATTCCTCCATCCCTGTCTTTGTGCGCATAGCTTCATTAAATTTTGAATCTATTGAATATATTTCTACATCATTAGCTCTTGCCTTAAGCAATTCTGTTTTTTTAGGCTTTTCGATTACCTCTTCCACAAGAGAGTTCCATTCACCGCAATCCGTACACTTACCATTCCACCTGGGATGCACAGATCCGCATGCCTGACATATATATTGCTGAATTAATTTTTTTGACATTATACGAATTTAAGGATTATATTTATTACCTGTAAACTTCTCATAAGTTCTAATAATGCTCAATATTTTTCACAAACTTTCTGCAAAATTATCTCCGATATCAGCGAAATACGATAAGAAGCCAATCTCTTCTTCAGACCAACAACATCATAATACAACAATAAAAAATGCAATCATTTTAATAGTATCATCTATGGTTGCTATAGCTCTTTTTGTTACAGCTGCGCTGCAATCGTATTGGTATTCCCAGGAGCTATCCCAAACAGCATTAGATAATAATGAAGCTGTCTTAGTCAACATTGTGACAGACGAGATTTTCAATGGCAAACTCTATGTTGCAGAAGAAGAAGTGGAAGAGAAAACCACAGAATCCGTAGAACTTACAGCAACATCTCAGCAAGATGAACAATCACCTCTTAAATTTCGTAGTACAAATGCAGAGCTCTCAAATAAAAATACAAATAAAATCGCAATAGTTGTAACTAATCTCGGACTAAACAAAAGCAATACTTTATTAGCACTTAATCTTAGGAAAGAATTCACCCTAGGCTTCACACCATATGCCATGGATTTAGATAATTGGATATCTCAAGCCACAACCAAAGGATTTGAAACTTTAATAAACATACCAATGCAACCATTAGACTATCCAGTCAATGACCCTGGCCCCCTTTCTATGCTGCTCAACCTTAGTAACAATGAAAACTTATCTCGCTTTTCTCAGATCATGTTGAAATCCGATAAGGTTGTGGGCTTTTATTCAGAACAAGCAGAAGTTTTTTCCCAATCTAAATCTAGTTTTTCCCCTATTGCTGCAGATATTGCTAAAAATAAACACCTGTTTTTATATGGAAATCCATCTAATGCATCTATTATGTCTGAAATATGCAAGTCCGTTGGCCTTGAATGCCAAACTAATAGCTTGATTCTAGATCAAGAACTAGATGAAGATGCTATAAAAAAACAGATATTAGCATTAGAAGGCATTTCGTATGCAAAAGGCTTTGCAGTCGGGTTTATAAGGGCGTATCCTCTTACCATAAATATACTAAAAAGCTGGTCTGATGCGCTAAACCCAGATTCATTATCTTTGGTGCCAATCAGTGTAACTCTCTCTAGTTCTAATACAATTGATCATCACCTTCTACCTACACAACCAATCAAAGAAGAAGATCCAAAGCGTGTTGAGCAGACTACGTCAAAAAGAGAACCCGCCAAAAAAGATAGTAAGCAAGCTAAACAACCTGAACCAACTGGCGCATCTAAAGATGAATCATCTCAACCCATCACAGATGACAAAACTGAAGAACCATCTGATGAATCTAAATCAGATGATGTAGAGAACAAACCAGAAGAGAAGACAGCTGCTGCTAAAGAACCAGCAAAAGCTTTATCAAAAGATAAAGCGAGCAAAGACGTAAAACAACAAAAATCAGCTCCAAAGAAACAGCAAGTAAAAGATACTAAACCCAAGAAAAAGCAACCTAATACAAAAATGGCTGCAAAATCAGATCAATAGTTTATATGAGCATGTTGTTACGATCGATATATCAATATAAATTAACTCTCTCCTTCATAGCAGGATGCTTTTTAACACTTTGCTATGCCCCATTTAATATCTTGCCATTTGCATTTTTATCATTCTACCTATTGCTAGATCTTGCATATCATGAGAATGATACAAAAGATTACTTTAAAATATTTTTTGCATTCGGGTTTGGCCACTTTCTCTCATCACTATACTGGATCTCTATTGCACTAACATTTGAGCTCAGCAAATTCTGGTGGCTTATACCAATTTCTCTTATATTCATTCCATCGATTATGGCACTATACTTGGTTATAGTTGGACTAATTACATTGCGCCTCAGACACAATAAAATCTTGTATAGCATCATGTTCTCATGTACTTGGGTCATGATAGAATATGTACGGTCGTATGTACCGTTCCACTTCGCATGGAACAATATCGCTTATACCATTGCAGAATTTGACTACCCATTACAAATATCTCATTTCCTTGGGCTACATTTAACATCTCTCTTTATGATGATTATATATACAAGCGTCTTCTCTAAAAACCTTAGGTATATATGCGTAATTATAATCATTTTCATTATATCATCTATACTGGGATACATGAAAATCTCAAAAAATCCTCAACAGTTTGATCAGGAAGGCACTGTTCGTATAGTGCAGCCCTCAATTAAAGAGCATCATATGGGTAGATCTCATGTAAAACGAGAGATATTAAATTCCTTAGTGGAGCTTTCACTACAAGGTCTTCCAACCTCAAATAAAGCAATAATTTGGTCAGAGGCTGCTCTGCCATACGTAATATTTAATGATTCAAAAATACCGCAACATTTAGCAAAAATTTTGACGCCTCAGAATATTTTAATTACAGGCGCAGATAGGACAGAAAATGGCGAGAAAGTATATAATTCGATTATCGCAATAGACCACTTTGGTAATATTTTAAAAACCTATGATAAAGAGATTTTAGTTCCATTCGGGGAGTATATACCAATACGGAACTTCCTTCCATTTTTAGAAAACATAACTAATGGATTTATGGACTTTAGCAAAGGCGTAAATTTTGATATACACACAGATGATCTATATCTTAATTTTTATCCTCTTATATGCTATGAAGCGCTTTATCCCTTAAAAGATAATTATACTCAAAATGCATGGATGCTCAATATCACAAATGACGCATGGTTTGGCAACAGCACAGGGCCATATCAGCACTTTGCCATGACTAAATTTAAGGCAGCAGAGTATGGTATGCCTCTAATACGCGTTGCAAACAATGGAATAAGTGCCGTAATTTCAATGCATGGCCAAGTGCTTGAAAAAATCCCCCTAAATGAACAAGCTGCTATCGATGTATCTATACCATCTTCACATACACATAAGTGGCACATATCAGACTTTAATTCATTTGTTGTTATTTTATTAATTTTTTTCATTTGTGCTTTCTTGCAACGAAAGCTAATATAAATGCATGATAGAGAAATTGATTATGACATTAACAGAAGCATCAAATAAAAAAAATTCAAATTACATAGACCTAAAAATAGGGCAGCGGTTAAGAGTAAGACGTACATCACTTGGTATGACACAAGAAGAATTAGGAAATACTCTAAATGTAACATTCCAACAGATACAAAAATACGAACGCGGTATCAATAGAATAAGCTCAGCCGCTTTATACGAAATATCTAAGGCACTTAAAACAGATATCAACTATTTCTTTGACTCTGATAACAACCAATTATCACAGTATAATTACTCATCTAATGTTTCTGATAATATAAAATCAGCGATACATGAGTCACAAGAAGTATATGAAACATCTAACTCTGCAAACGACATAGAAACTCTGGTACAATCTTACCTCAACATCAAAGATGCTAAAGTTAGAGAATCGCTTTTAAAGCTTGTTAAAAGTCTAAGTTCTGAATAGGTTTATCAGTATCGTGCTGCTTTGTTTTCTGATCACTAATCTTTTTTTGCAGCTCTTGTATTGCTTGTTTTAAAGTACATACCTCACCATTTGATTGTGCGAGTGCCTTTTCTGCAATGCCAATCTGATCTTTGTGATGCTTAACACGCTCACTCTCTAGGATAGATGTCATAGAGATATTAGTCATGACACTAGGATATTGTTTCATATATAATGAATTAAATTCCGCATACACTGAGGGTATCAATAATGCTGTGCAGCTTAAAGACAAAAGCCATATTTTTGGGTCATTATAAGATTCTTGTATTACAGAAAGCAGCCCTATCATTACAACTCCATCAATCCAAATTGAATTGAAACATGCTAATAACACAAAGCCTAAATCTTTGATATAAGACTTATCTTTTTTTCATCCTTACGAAATGACCCGGCAGCAATACCAGAGAGAAACACGCAATACAAAGGCCGTGGTTCCTAATGTACTTAACGCTTTTGTACTCGCAACAGATAACCTGTAAAATAATTTGCCTTGAACCAAATTCTTAATCGCAGACATACGCAAGTTTTTAGAGTCTTGAACTGCGTTTGCTTTGCGTATAATTTCTAAATCTTTTGCTCGTACTTTATTGTGCAAGCTCACTATCTCTGCTTTATAAGTATCAGATTGTTTTATTTGAAAATTTAATCTTTCCTTTACTTCTGTCTCTACAGCTTCTTTGTATTGAGAGAGTTGCTGAAATAGTTTTGTGTCACCACCTTTGTCAGGGTGAAGAATCAAAGCAGTTTTACGGTACAATTTAGTCCATGACAAATCATCTGGATGCTTTTTAGGCTCAGGACAATTGTCTTTACAAAGCTTTCTTAATGCTATTTCTGAAGCTGATAATGCACTGCTTTTTTGCCAATCCAATATCTCAACATATAAATCAAATGCAAACTGTTCAAGGAGTGCATAATTCTTTTTATCTACATTATTCTTTACGATACTTTCAAGCGCTGTAAAAAATTCATCAACCTGATATCCAAAAAATGTGTCACATGACTTCACAACATTCTTAAAGGCATCAATATTTTTGTTATATTGTCGTGTCGGATTAATCCCCTTATTTACATTCAAGACAGAATGGCAAGATGGTGTCAACCTACTGAAAAATTTGAGTGCGTTTATTGTGGAAAAGTCCTCTATCAAAACAAATTCTGGGCGGCAAGTGATGTACCTTAGACCATCTTCAGGAGAAGTTGTGACGTTTTCAGCTTAATCATTACCCCAGTCTTTCTTCAAGTTCTGTATTATCTCATCCCACTTCTCCTTTGTTATAACACTATCTTTTACCATCAACGAAGACACTAGGTTAATAACAGCATATTCTTGAAATAATTAGTCACTTCTAAATGCTTGCTTCATATAAATACTAAAAAAAATCACTTAACACGCTAAATTATATACTATGCTCACAATAAAAATCAAATAAAAATAAAAAAGCCCGCTAAAAGCAGGCTTTTTAAAATATTGATATATAAAATATTATCTCTTAGAGAACTGGAAGCGCTTACGAGCTTTTTTATGACCGAACTTTTTACGTTCAACAGTTCTGCTATCACGTGTTAAGAAATCACCTTGACGCAATGTTGTGTGCAATTCAGAATCAGACGTGTCTAACGCTCTGCTGATACCATGTCTTATCGCGCCAGCTTGTCCAGAAAGACCACTACCTTTTACTGTGCACCATACATCATATGCACCCACTGTGTTTGTCGCAGCAAATGGTTGGTTCACAATCATACGCAATACAGGGCGTGCCAAGTATGTTTCTACATCTTTACCATTTACAACAATACGACCATTACCCGGTGCAATCCACACACGTGCCGCAGCTTCTTTTCTACGACCTGTTGCATAAGCTCTGTTGTTTTTAGAAAGCATGTCAGAAAGCCTGATAGCTCCTTTCACAGCAGATGATTTTGTAGACTTTGCAGCAGATGCAGGCTTAGCTGCCACAGCTTTTTTTGTTGCTTTTTTCTCAGTAGCTATAGTTGATTTTTTGCTTGCAGTAGGCATATTAACGATTATCCTCTTTTATTCTTAATATTTTTAGTTGCTAATTCTAATGTAACAGGGTTTTGAGCCGCATGTGGATGGTCACCACCGGCATAAACACGCAAAGACTTTAATTGCTTTCGTGCCAAGGGGCTTTCTTTAGGCATCATTCTAGTGATAGCATTCTTGATCAAACGCTCAGGGTACTTACCATCTAGGATTTGTCCTTTTGAGCGCTCTTTAATACCACCAGGGTGGTTTGTGTGCCAATAGAACATGTCTTGGTCTAGCTTTTTACCAGTAACA